>JANNYO010000051.1:0-2909 GCA_031410115.1 Rhodanobacteraceae bacterium
CGCGGTTGAAAAACATAATTGCCGTCGAGCGTTTCAGAGTTGTCATAGCCAAATGCCGTGAGTGCGGCTTGGTTAAATTTAGGGCGCTCGGCAAGGCTCGGCTGGTCGTAGCGAAAACCGTAGTTGACGGTCAAGTTGTTATTGACTACCCAGTTATCCTGCAAGAAAAAGCCATAGCTTTTCAGGGCAAAGTTGGCCGCCACCGAGTTGCGATCGGTGCTGGTGACCGGGAAATTGTACTGATAGCGATTGATGCGCCCGGCCTGGAAGTCGGCAATGCTGGAGTAGGAATAGGTGCCGTTGGTGTCTTGCAAGAACAGATTGAAGGTATCGTTTTTCTTATAATCTACGCCGAACGAGGCGGTGTGGTCACCAATGAAATAGTTGCCTTTCAAAAAGCCGACGGAGGTATTGGATTCCAACACGTTGGACTGCCGTGAACGCTCGGTGCCAAACACCACTTGGTCGACGCCGTTGTTGACGCGAACCGTGACTTGCGGCGTAAAGCTCGCATTTTGCGGAATGCTGGAGTAATCCGCGCGTGACAGGCTGACTTCGGTCGAAAACGAGTCGTTCCAATCGCTGTAAAGCTGCCCGGTTAAATTCTTATTGACGATATTGTCAAAATACCAGTGGTCTGCCGTTGAAACCGACGTAGCGCCAATGTCCGGGGTGCGCTGAGTTTGACCCGGCGTGCGGCCGTAACGCACCGACGCGCGATGTTGGTCGTTGATGTTCCAGTCGACTTTGGCGATAATTTTTTCGTCCGTCGTACTCAGGGCGCTGAGGCTGCTTTGACCAATATTAAAGCCCAAAACTTGTGCGCGGGCGGCAATCGCGGCTAGGTCGGCATCAGAGACAAATTGTGATGAAACGCCACCCACAATGCGGCGGTTGACGGATGGCGCCGGGGCCGAGCGCTCAAACTTTTCGTACGCCAAAAAGAAGAACAAACGATCTTGTAAAATTGGCCCGCCGACGGTTAAACCATAGGTTGTTTCATCGTCGAAACCGGTGAAGTTGGTGTTGGATGTGCCGTCGCCAACCCAGTTATTATTGCGGTAAACGCCATAAACCGTGCCTTTGAACTCGTTGGTGCCGGATTTCGTCACCGCGTTAATGTTCGCGCCGGTGGAATCGCTTTGCGAAACGTCATAGCTGGCGACATTGATGTTCAATTCTTCAATCGCGTCAATTGAAATTGGGTTGCCAAGCGAGGCGAAACCGCTGTCGTTCAAGCCGAACTCATCGTTACTGGACACGCCGTCAATGGTGATGTTGTTGTAGCGATTGTTTTGCCCAGCTGCGGAAATGCCGCCACGATCTTTATCGACCTGCACTAAACGCGGATCCAGGCGCACGTAATCTTCAATCGAACGATTGATTGATGGCAGCGCGTCGATTTGGTCGCGCGTCACGTTGGAAGCGGCGCCCATCTTGGTCGAATCAAACAGATCTGAGGTGCGCGCAGCGGTTACGACCACTTCGCCTAATACTTCCTCGCCGCCACCCATGATCAAATTTACCGTGCCCACTTCGCCTAAGCGCAGCTCGACATCGTCGGCCTTGGTCGCGTCCATGCCATCTTTCGTCACCGACACCACGAAGCCGCCACCAACGCGCAGACCTTTGGAGCTGTATCGGCCGTTCTCATCGGTGGTCACGACTTTGCGTGTGCCGGATGGCGTGTGCAAAATTTCAACGACGGCGCCGGCTACGGGTTTGCCTTCGCCGTCCAGCACGCGGCCGGTAACCGACGAGCTGGTATCTTGGGCGAGTGCGACTGCACTCATCAAGCCAAACGCAATCGCTGAAACGACGAGGCGCATGCGGGGACGTGCGGGGTTTGAGTTTTTCAACATTTGAAGTATTTCCTGTGCAGTTTGAGTAGTCATCACTATCGCGACATTGCGGTTGTGATGACGCTGGAGTTCGATGATACGAAAAGTGAGCGGGCGGAGTTTAACGAAAATTTGAGCTTTGCCGCCGAAGTTTAATGCAGCAACAATGACAATTTTGTTGCGCTCAAGCGCGACAACAGTGGCTAGGTTAGCCGCCGCGCCCAATTAGACAATTCTTGACAAGCCTGGCGATTCGGGCAGGTAGCGGATTTCAACCGATGCGCCGGCACTAGGTTTTTCCCGTGCAGCCGGCCATGGCAGGGTGCGGGTGTAGGGCACGCCGCTGACTTCGTAGTGAATGACCACGTTGAACCAGTCGCCGGAGCTTTCGATTTCGCTGAGCGTCGTGCTGAGCATTTTGCCGTCGCGGGCAAGGTTCTCGAACGGGTCGGAGTTTGGCGAGCGCAGTAAACGCAGCGCCGCGCCGAGGGCGAAGCCGGCGCAAATGAGGGAAATGATTAGGGGCCAGGACATGGGTGTGGGGATGACAAAAAAGGTGGGGAATTAGAAGTGTGTGAGTTAAAAGCTTAAAAGCAAAAAGGCTCACAATAAAAAAGCGTGAAAACAAAAAAGGCCTGCACGCAAACAGCATACCGGCCTTTGTCATCTTTAGGGTTTTAAGTTGCGGACGGCGGCAAAACCGCCACTGGCCGATTGGCATCGATAATCCAGCCTGACCACGAGGGCGCATAGAGCGCCGCGCCATCCAAACCGGCTGCGGTCATCGCTAATAAATTGTGGCACGCGGTTACGCCTGAGCCGCACATCATCACCGCGTTGCTGGGCGCACAGCCGTCAAGTAGGGCGAGAAATTCAGCGCGCAGCTGCGCCGCAGATTTGAACCGGCCGGCGTTTAAGTTTTCAGTAAACGGGCGATTGCGCGCGCCGGGCACATGTCCGGCAACTGGATCAAGGGTTTCATCGCGCCCGGCAAAACGATTTGTCGGACGTGCATCAACCAAGACACGGCGATGTTTTGCCAAGCCCGCCTGCAGCTGTTGGCTATCA
>JANNYO010000052.1:0-3818 GCA_031410115.1 Rhodanobacteraceae bacterium
TTGCCGAACTAACCAAGCAAAACCCGGCATTTTCAGTGTGCCCAGTTTTCATACCATCGACACTTTGGTCGCGCGCGAGCAGCTGGTTGCGGTTGTATTGCTTGACATTGTTCCAGGTAAATTCACGCACGGAATACCACTTATAAAAATCCGCGTGGTCGCGAATAATAATGCGCGCCAAATTTGCGATATCGGCGGCAGTGCTGTAGTGGTTCGGGTCACTCAAGCCCGGCGCATTGGTAAAGTGCGTGGCGTTCAAACCCAGCTTTTGCGCGTACACATTCATCATCGCGACAAATGCATCTTCGGTGCCCGCGACATGCTCGGCGAGTGCCACGGTCGAATCATTGCCGCTTTGTACGATCATGCCTAAAACCAGCTGCTCTACCGGAATTTTATCGCCGACTTTGGCAAACATGCGCGAGCCTTCCATGCGCCAGGCGTGTTCGCTGATGGTGACTTCATCGGTCAATTTTAAGCGACCTGCGCGCAGCTCTTCGAAAATGACGTACGCCGCCATGATTTTGGTGATGCTTGCGGGTTCCACGCGCAGGCTCGCATTTTCTTCCGCCAGTACTTGGCCGGTTTCAAATTCAATCAAAATATAACTTTTGACGGGAAGCACCGGTGCGGCGGGAATGGGCATCGCGCCGGGTTGCAGAGTTTGTGGCGTGGGAACCGCCTGTGGCGTGGGAACCGCTTGTGGCGTGGGAACCGCTTGTGGTGTCGGCACCGTTTGTGGCGTCGGCACGGCGGGCTGTGCGGCGAGTGAGAACGCGAATACGCCGGCGCAAAAGCCCATGCCAGCGCGCGCGAAAAATCTAGACCAAGACAATGTTTTAAGCATGCCGAACTTTGTAAGAGGAGTTAAAAAGCAGAAATTGCCGCTGCTGGATTGAAAAAGCTCAGGCGCGATATGCGCAACAAAGCCTTATTGAGCAATCACTTTCGGTGCGTTAAAGCCATTAGCAGTCAGCTTTTGGCTCATGTTGTCAGCATCTGCTTTGCTAGCCAGTGGGCCGAGCACCACGCGATTGAGCCGATCTTGCCCGCTGATCACCCGCGCGTCGCTGAACCCGGCGTCCAAAAGCGCGACTTTGAGCGCATTTGCATTTGAAAAGTCACCAAAAGCGCCGCATTGCAGCAATAGCAGCGGCTCAGTATCTCCGCTGTGGCGCAGCGAGCTATCGCGCAATAGGGCGTGATTTTCGACTGAATCGGAATGCGACGCCTCGTTTTGCGCCCACACCGCATTCGGCACCGTTTCCGGCGCATATTCGCCCGGCGTAATCGTCGCAATTTCCACATTTGCGGTGCCCTGGGTCTGCATGCCGAGCTTTAACGCGGCGACATAGGACAAATCAATAATGCGATCCCCAACGAATGGGCCGCGGTCATTGATGCGTACCACAATTGATTTTTGATTTGCCAAATTGGTGACGCGCGCGTACGTCGGAATCGGTAGCGTTTTATGCGCCGCGCTAAAAGAATACATATCGTACGGCTCGCGATTGCTGGTCAACTTGCCGTGGAATTTTGTGCCGTACCAAGATGCGGTACCGCGTGCAACATAGCCCGCGCGGCTAGGCAGTAATTCGTAGTTTTGCCCCAAAACCGAATATTTTGCCGGATTGCCGTAGCGTGCCACGGGCTCAAACTTCGGCACGGGCTCGGCGATTTTGCTCAAGTCCACTTGGGCGGGCGGCGCGCCATCATAGTAGGGGTGTTGCGCGTGACGTTTGACCGGCGCGGATCCGCAGGCGCTCAAAATAAGCACAATTGAAAGCCCGGCAAGTCGCAGTAAGGGCTTCATTTCGCTGTGCGCTGCATTTCAGCGGCAATTTCGCCCGCCAATTGGTGCACCGCCATCGCATACAGCGGTGAGCGGTTGTAGCGGGTGATCACATAAAAATTTTGGAAGCCAATAAAATGTTCCGGCCCGAGTTCACCCTCGAGCACCAGCATGCTGGCTTTCATCGCTGCGTTAATTTTTGCAGCCCCGCGTTCGCGAATCGGGCGATAGCCCAAATCACCCAGCGCTTTGACCGTTGTCGTTGGCAGCACGCCGGTATCCAGCACCGCGCCTGCATGCTGCGCAATGCGCGTGCGCGCTACCACCGGTTGCCCGTATTGCCAGCCATGCACATTAAAATAGTGCGCCACGCTAGCAATGATATCGCTTTTGTTTTGCCACAGATCAATGACGCCATCGGCGTCGCCGTCAACGGCAAAGTTCACATAGCTGGTCGGAATAAACTGCCCAAGTCCCATCGCACCGGCGTAGGAACCGAGCGCTTTTTTCGGGTCAATTTGAATCGCCGAGTTTTGCGAAAATTGCAAAAATTGGCGCAGCTCACCAGCAAAAAACTCGGCGCGCGGCGGGTAGTACAAGCCAAGCGTCGTCAGCGCGTCCAGCACACGATACTTGCCGACATTCGCGCCGTACAGCGTTTCCACGCCAATAATCGCGACGATGTATTTCGCGGGCACTTGATACTGCGCTTCGGCACTGGTCAGCGCCGCCTGATTTTCGCGCCAAAACTTGACGCCGCCGGCAATGCGCGCGGGCGTCATAAAAATCGGTCGGTAGGCTTTCCAGGGTTTGCCCTCCGCCGGTTTGCTGATCGCATCGATAATGCTTTGCTGATACACCGCCGTTTCAAGCAATGCTAGGTAAGCGGTTTCGCGTGCGGCGTCACCTTGCGCCGCAGCTTTTGCCAGCGTACGCATGCCGGGATGTTTTTCGCGCAATGCCGGCGAAGCGGGCATCAGACCGCCGAGAGCTGGGGCAAGTGCGCCCTGCGGCAAACCATTTTGCGCAGCCGCGTGATTGGCTGCACTTAGCAAGGCAAGGCATAGCCCGCCGAGTAACGTTGAGATTTTTGCAGCGCGTGCTTTTAGGCAATAAGGTGGCGACATCATTGCGGCTTTCCAATATTTTGGTCGGCACTTTGCGCATCGGTTTTGCGTGTACGCTCGAAGGCGACGGCGCGCAAGATGTTCACTGCTTCGCTCAGTGCGTAATCTGATTCAATCGCGGGTAGGGGCGCGGTGTCGGTTGCGGGTGTCAATTCCCGAGCTTGGGTCAAATGCCCGGCAAGATCCGCCTCGGCTACCGGGCGTGGCCCCAAATTAATGCGGCTCAGCGCCAGCTCATCCAGTGGCACATCCGGTAAAATTCCGCGCGCCTGGATTGAATTGCCGCTCGGTGTGTAATAGCGCGCCGTGGTCAAACGTAGGCCATCGCCATTGGCAAGCGGTAACAGCGACTGCACCGAGCCTTTGCCGAAACTTTTTTGCCCAACGACGATCGCGCGATGCTGATCTTGTAATGCACCGGCGACAATTTCAGCAGCCGACGCGCTGCCTGCATCGATCAGCACCACCATCGGCACACCTAACAAAATATCGCCGGGCGTGGCCTTCATTTCAGTATTCGCGCTATTTTGTCGGCCCTTGGTCGACACAATCGTGCCTTGTTCTAAAAATAAATCTGCCAAGCCGACGGCGGAGGTGACAAAGCCACCCGGGTTGCTGCGTAAATCCAACACCATGCCGCGCAGTGGTTTGCTTTGCTGTAGCTTGCGCAATGCCAGCTCAGCGCTGCGCACGGTGTCGTTTTGAAACGCCGCGACCCGCAGCAGGCCCATGCCACCAGGCAAGCGCTCAGCTTTCGCACTCTTGACCTGGATCACTTCGCGCTTAAGTGCAACCTCGAACGAATCGCTACCCGCGCGCTCGATTTGCAATTTGATGGTTGAGCCCGCCACGCCGCGTAAAAGCTCAACGCCTGCAAACGCCGCTTCACCCTCGATTAC
>JANNYO010000053.1:0-19368 GCA_031410115.1 Rhodanobacteraceae bacterium
GCATTTTTGCGCTAATGCGCGAAGTATCCAAAGCCAGCGGCACAACATTTTTAATCGTCACCCACGATCCGCGCCTCGCACAGCGCTGCGATCGGATCATTGATTTAGTCGACGGCAAAATCGCCTCGGATAAGTCAAACATATCGTGTTGAGCAGGGACTAGGCAAACTGAAGCACTTACAGAAACCAAGCTAGGTAAAAGTGATGCGTACAACTCGAATGCCGGTGTTATTTGTTGGGCATGGCAGCCCCATGAATGCCATTGAGGAGAATGATTTTCATCGCAGCTGGCGCGCGCTGGGTGCGCGCATCGGACTGGTGCGCGCGATTGTGTGTGTCAGTGCGCACTGGGAAACGCCGGGTGTATGCGTCACATCCGCACGCCAACCACCGACTATCCATGATTTTTATGGCTTTCCCAAAGCGCTGTTCGAGCGGCAATATCCAGCCCCTGGCGCGCCGGAGCTAGCCCAGCGTATTAGCGACTTATTGGCGGCGCCAACGCCGCTTGCTGGATCAACGCACGTCTATTTAGATCCGCTGCGTGGCCTAGACCATGGCGCATGGAGTGTGCTGTGCGCGATGTATCCGGCTGCCAACGTGCCGGTTGTGCAGCTGAGTTTGGATACCCGTGCATCGGGGCCTGAGCACTACGCGATTGCCCGCAAGCTGGCAACCTTGCGCGATGAGGGCGTGCTGATTTTAGCCAGTGGCAACTGGGTGCATAATTTGCGGCTGTTTGATTTCCACGATCTGCGGCCCTTGGCGTGGGCGACTGCGTTTGATGCCCAGGTGCGACTCGCCCTCCAGCAGGGCGATCACGCCGCACTGTGCGCATTCGCGCAGTTGCCAGGCGCGTCCCAAGCGATTCCCACGCCCGACCATTATCTGCCTTTGCTTTATGCGATTGCATTGCAAACGCCACAAGACCCACTGACGTTTTTTAATGCCAGCGTGCTCAGCGCAATTGCGATGACATCTATTATTATCGGCGAGTGCTAGTTGCGCCTGGGTGAGGGAAATGCACCGAGTATGGTGCGACGACACCCAAGGCGAGGTTTCTAGCGCCGATGGCGCTTACAAAAAAATTGTCGTTGTTACGTGGCAAAATGCTTCATTGAAATCGTCATACCATGGTGATACCTTTTTAGTATGAAAATTGCCATCTCAGTCCCCGACCCGATCTTCCATGCAGCAGAATTGCTTGCTGCTGCCCTTAATAAGTCGCGTAGTCAGCTTTATTCCGAAGCGTTGGCTGGTTTTGTGCGCAGCCACAGCGCTTATGACATTACTCAGCGTATCAACGCTGTTTGTGAGCGCGAATCACGTCTCATGGATAAAACAGGCAACCCAACATCGCTTGAACCCGCGTTTGCTGCAGCCCAATTCAGGATTCTGAGCCGTGAGGCGTGGTGAGGTCTGGTGGGCGGATCTATCAGATCCCGTGGGCTCCGGGCCTGGTTTGAGACGTCCGGTGCTCATCATCCAAGCCAATCCATTCAATGAAAGCCGTATTGCCACGATTGTGGTCGTTATCATCACTTCGAATTTAGCCTTGGCAGATTACCCAGGCAATGTGCGTATTAGCAAAGCTGAATCAGGACTTCCCAAACCTTCAGTGGTCAATGTTTCGCAGGTGGTAACCCTTGATAGAACCCTATTCACCAGCAGGGTAAAAATGCTGCCATCGTCGAGCCTTTTAAAAATAAACGAGGGTATTAGGCTGGTCTTGGCCTTGTGAGCGGAGGCGATTTCTGGCATTTATCAAAACGAAAACATCATCCTAGATCCGGCAGTTGGACGGATAAGAGTGTGCCCCGAATTTTACCAATATGTTTTGGCGTTCCAGCGAGGCATGAGGAGGCGGCATGCTCATTGCCTGCAACGACGAAATAACGAAGCTGGGGCGACAAAAAAGTGTGCAATCTTGTCTGTAGCGTACTCACCTAAACGGTGAACTTGGTAATGCCAAATTTCTTCAATGCATTCATAGCTTTGACGAAGCAAACAAGCGGTCAACTGCCGGATCTAGGTTTAAGACTCGCGAATTGCCACGCCTACTGTTACGGCAGCACCTGCGAAATCTCCAGTTTGATTACGCCATCCACCGGCTGCGACAGCACCTCAGACAGCACTTGAAAATCGCCGCTGGCGGCATTGGCAACGCCGGATTTACTGACGCGCGCACCGAGGGTAATTTGCGGAAACATCGACAGTTTCATCGTTGGCATCATCGCGTCGCTGTCGGTCAGGGTTATTTTGATCGGCGTATCGCCGCTTAATTCCATCGCAGGACTACGATGCGCCGCCAACGGCATCGGCGGGCCACTTGCGGCTTTGGCGAATACAAACAGCACGTCATTCGGGCCAAGCTGGCTTTTGAGCGCCGCACTCAGGCTAATTTCTAGCGTGACCGATGCATCTGCCGTGTCGCCTGTTCGGCGAGACTCTGTAATGGCACTATTTGCGCGCTCTGGCGCAACTGCTGCAATCGCTGTGACTGGCAAGGCGCTAGCCGGTTCACCGAGCTCGGCACGCAGCGTGTCAATTTGCTGCCCAACGGTGGTGGCCGACTCCGAACCCGCCGGCAGCAAAACTGCAAGCGTAGTCCAGGCGCTGAGCGCGCCTTTGGCATCACCGTTGAGCTTGCGACAGACACCTTTGAGCCACAGCGCGTTTTGCGATTTGGGCTCGATTGCTAGCGCCTTATCCAAGTTTGCTTCCGCCGCAGGCGGCGGCATGCTCGGGCGTGCCGCGTTCATCAGTGCTTCGGCGTATTGCGCATACAGCTCGGCATTTTTTGGCAATAAATCGATCGCTTTTGCCAACGCATCAGCGGCGTTTTTGAAGTCTTCAATTTCAAAGTAGGTGCGGCCTAACAGCTCCCACCCAGCGCCATCATCCGGTGTGCCAGCAAGCCGTGCTTGCAAGCCTTCAGCGGCTTTCTTTAGATCCATTCCTTGCCCAGGCGCATTCGCACTCTGCGCGGGGCCGGCTTGAGCATTACCGGCGGTTACGGTATCAGCCGGGTTTGCATTGACCGCATTATTTTGCTGCGCGCTCAAAGGTGCTGGGCCAAAACTCAAACCACCGGGGGAACCGACGAATTTGTAAACGCCCATCACCACCAGCGGCAAAACGCTCAGAAAAAAAGCACCGATCCACATCGGCGTGCGACCCGGCTTAACCGGCGCTTCCAGCGCGCGCAGTAATTTATCGGCTAGCTCACGGCGGCTTTTGTCATAAGCGACATCGTCCAGCACGTGCTGCGCTTGTAGGCCGGCGACACTTTTCAGCTCAGCCCTAATTTGCTTGCTTTGTGCTTGAAAGCCATTGTCTGATGCGGCTTTTATCAACGGATAAATCAATAGCGCTAGGGCGAAACAAATTAAAAGCCCGGAAAAAATATAGAAAGCTTGCATTTACCAATTGTCTCCAGCGTCGGCTTTGTTTACGGCGACGTCATTGTTTAAAGTATTTTTGCGCTCCGGCTGAGCGCGAAAGTGCAGTAACACAAAGCTCAAGCCCGACAGCGCCGCAAGCAGGGGCAACAGCCACAGCATGGCGTTTTGCCAGTTGAATGGCGGCGTGTAAATGACGAAATCGCCGTAGCGATCAATCATGTATTGCTTGATCTGCTGATCTGAGCTGCCTTTTTGCATCATCTCGAAAATTTGCAAGCGCATGTCTTTTGCCAATGCCGCGTCCGAGTCGGCCAAGTTCTGGTTTTGGCACTGCAGGCAGCGCAATTCGGTGGCGACCGCTTGAAAGCGCTGCTCTTGCTTTTGATCGACGAAAGGCAATGGGTCAATCGCATGGGCGGCGCTGAGTGCGATCAGCCCAAGCCATATCAGCAAAAAACGCATCATCGTGGGCCTGCCATGCGCGCGGTCTGCGTCGCTAAAATTTGCGCTGTCATCTCGCCAATTTGTTTGAATCGAATGATGCCATCGCGGTCGACAAAATAGGTTTCAGGCGCGCCATACACGCCCAAATCCATGCCGATTTTGCCATTTTCGTCGACCGCAATTTGATTATATGGATTTCCTAACTGGGCAATCCAACGCTTGGCATCATCGGGGGCATCTTTGTAGTTCAAGCCAATAACCGGCAATGCGCCCGGCGTTTTTGCGTAAGCGTTGAACACCGGATGCTCAATCTGACACACCGCACACCAGCTTGCCCAGACGTTCAAAATAAAAGCCTGACCGCGCAGCGCTTTGGTGCTGACCGCCGCACCCGTCACCAAATCGAGCGTATCGAACGCCGGCACTGGCTTGCCAATTAGCGGCGATGGCACTTCTTTGGAGTCACGCCCGGCGTCTTGATCCCGCTTTTTTTGCAGCAAATTCAGTGCTAACAGCAGGCCTAATCCCAGTACCAAAAAAAGCGGCAATAGCACCAGCCAGTTGGTACGGGGCGCCTGCGTGATATCTAATTGTGCTTCAGCACTCATGCCTGCACCGCATTCGCTGCCACGGCCGTGGGTGCCATGCGGGTTTGCTCCACGCGTCGGCGCAAGCGCCGTTCAAACGCACCGAGCAAACCGCCAAAGCCCATCAATAAGGCACCTAACCAAATCAGGCGAATATACGGTTTAAGGTAGGCGCGCACCGCCCAAACCTGCCGGTTCGCGTCCAAGGGTTCGCCAAGCGCCACATAGATATCGCGCGCCAAACTCGGGTCAATTGCTGCCTCCGTTTGCACATTGCCGCGCCGATACACGCGCTTTTGCGGCCTTAACACCGCAATGAGCTGCTCGCCAGATTTAAGCTCAAACACGCCTTCATCGGCTTCAAAGTTAGGCCCGGAAACCTGCGTGACACTTTTCATCAACAGCGTGTAGCCACCGACGCTTACCGATTCGCCCGACTTCAAGCGCACGTCGCGCTCTACGCCCAAGGTATTGACCAACACCACGCCCAACAGCCAAAGCCCGATGCCAAAATGCGCGCTCGACATCGCCAACATTTCCGCCGTGTAGCGCTGCCCAGCCGGCTTATCGCGCCAGCGTCTAATTAGGAAGCTAAGCGTGCCAAAGATGATCCAGAAGCCGCCCAAAACGCCCAGCGTTGTCTTGACATCAAGATTCTTGAGCCACAGCCAGGCAATTGCCGCCACAACCAGAGCCGCCAATGCCGCGAATTTAAGCTTAGGCAAAATCGCCGCGACCGTGTCACCGTGCCAGCGGGTGAAAGCGCCCAGCGGCATCAAAATGAATAGCGGTGCCACAATCAGGGAAAAATTGGCACCAAACCATGGCGCACCTACCGACACTTTCGGCCAATGCATAATTTCCGTTACCAAGGGCCACAGCGTGCCGCACAGCACCAGAAAACAGGCGCTGACCAGCAATACGTTGTTGATGATCAGCAAGGATTCTTTGCTCATTAGCGCGGCGTTTGAGGCCACCCGGATATTCGAGGCGCGCAGCGCAAACAGCGTCAGCGCGCCACCGGTAACCAAGCCAAGGAAGCCCAAAATGTAAGCGCCGCGCAAAGGGTCGCTGGCGAAGGCGTGCACAGAGGTCAAAATACCCGAACGCACTAGAAAGGTTCCTAATAAGCTCAAGCTAAAGCCGGCGATTGACAGCAGCAGCGTCCAGTTGACGAATGTGCCGCGCTTTTCCGTGATCGCCTGCGCGTGAATCAATGCGCAAGCGACAAGCCACGGCATAAACGATGCGTTCTCAACTGGGTCCCAAAACCACCAGCCGCCCCAGCCCAATTCGTAATACGCCCACCAGCTGCCAAGTGCGATGCCGACGGATAAAAACGCCCACGCCACATTTGTCCACGGCCGACTCCAGCGCACCCACTGGCGATCCATTTTGCCTTCGAGCAGCGCCGCCACGGCAAAAGCGAACGGCACCGCCATGCCGACGTAACCCATGTACAGCATGGGCGGATGGATGATCATGCCGGGATCTTGCAGCAGTGGATTGAGATCATTGCCGTCCGGCATCGGCGGTAGCCAGCGGGTAAATGGGTTACTGGTGAACACCAAAAAGCCAAGGAAACCGCTGCCAATTAAGCCCAAAGTTCCCAGCACGCGTGCGCGCAGCGTTTCTGGCAGATGCCCTGAGAACGCCGTCACCGCTAAAGTCCAGCCCGCCAACACCAGCGCCCACAGCAGTTTTGAGCCCTCGTGCCCGCCCCAGACGGCGGTGTAGCGATAGATCAGCGGTAGCTCTGTATTTGAGTTATCGGCGACATATTTCACGGAAAAATCTTGCGCGATAAACGCGTACGTCAGCAGGCTAAAAGCAAACGCGACAAACACGAACTGCCCGGCCGCCGCCGGAGTACCCAAACGCATCAGCACCTGATTGCCAATCCACGCACCGATCAACGGCGCAAAGCCCAAAATCAGCGTTAAACACAGCGCCAAAATCAGCGCGACTTGACCCAGTTCAGGCGTCATGGCTGGCAATCCACAACGTTGCCACCAGCAGCGGCCATGCGTTGTTCTGCGACTTTGGCGTACTCCTCGACCCCTGGCGGTTTGTAGTTTTCATCGTGTTTCGCCAGTACTTCATCGGCAACCAGCACACCATCTGCGCCGATAACCCCGGTGGCAACGGCGGTTTCACCTTCCTTGAATAAATCTGGCAAAATTTTATCAAAGCGCACCGACACGCAGCGAAAGCGATCGGTCATCTTAAATGCGCTCCAAACCGCACTGCCCGGTGTGGTGGAATCACTGCGGTGCAGGCTGCCTTCTTTTACCCAACCGCCCAAACGCACCCGGCTGACGTTCGCAGCCTTGCCATCGCTGATATCGGTCGGGCTGAAATAGTGGTTCAAGTTTTCTTTAAAGCCCATCAGCGCAAGTGCTGTGGCGCTGCCGACGCCCAACACCAACAAGGCGATGAGTGCGACGCGTTTTTTTCTTGCTTCATTCATTCCAACTTGTCCTTAACTGCTAGGTCGTTAAATGCCAAACCCCTTGATTTTTCCTCTCGGCGTTGGCGCATGCGTGCTGCGTTCCGCATTTTTTTCAACTCGAAACTGGACGCAAACCAGTCGATCGCCAGCATCGAAAAGCAGATGACATAGGCGGCAATGATGTAGGGCCAATGTCCGCTCATATGCCTGCTAACGCATCACGCGCCCAGGCTTTGCCGCGCTCCAATTTGAGCATCAGCACGCGCGATTTCAGCAGCAGTACGGCGATCCAATACAGCTTGATCGCGATGGTCAGTACCAACAGCGGCCAGAGCATGCTCAAGTGCATTTTACTCTGCCCGGTAAAGCTGACCGTTTTTCCCTGATGTAGGGTATTCCACCAGCTCACCGAGTAGTGAATGATCGGCACATTCACCACGCCGATCAGCGCTAGCACCGCTGCCGCACGCGCACCGGCGCGGTGCTCAGAATAAGAGTGATACAGCGCAATCACGCCTAAATATAAAAAGAGCAGCACCAGTTCTGAGGTCAAACGCGCATCCCAACTCCAATAAGTACCCCAAGTTGGCTTACCCCACAGCATGCCGGTAATCAAAGTCACCGCAGTAAAAACCGCACCCGTGGGCGCCGCTGCAATGACAAAAATCTCGCATAGTTTGATGCGCCAAATCAGCGCCGCCGCACCTTGGACTGCCATGAAGACAAACACAAACAGACTCATCCAGGCGCATGGCACGTGGATGTAAATAATGCGAAAACTATCACCCTGCAAGTAGTCCGCCGGCGCCAGTACCAGGCCACCGTAAAGCCCGATCGCCAACGTCACGCACGCAAGCGCCAAACAGCGGCGCAGCCAAGGTTGGCTCCAGGCCCAAAAACGCGCTGGCGAGCCCAATTGATTCAACCAAATCCAGAGTTTGTTCATCGTTTGTACGTCGGTTTAGCGCGCCAAAGGCTACACAAAATTAAGTCGCGCAAGATTAACACTGCGCTAGGATGCGACGTTATATCCGCTTGAGCGCGAAAAGTATGGAAAACAACTTGGCTGTAGCTGCGTTTGCCGTGTCCGCAAACGCGTTTGATTTGGCATTGCTGCAGCGGGAATTTCTTGTTGGCGACGCATTTGTTGCCAAGTTCAGCGCGATCAGCCGTGATTTTATCTGGCAAGAGCAAAATGAGCGCTTTAAACAAGTGTTAGCGCGCGCGTGGCGCATGGGGTTTTATCGCAGGCTCTGGGGCGCGCACGGCGTCAAGCCTGGCGATGTGCGATCGCTGCTAGACATTGCCAAACTGCCGATGATCGATGCGACTGACCTGAGTGCTGCGAATGATTTTGCTGGCCTGGACAGTTACTCGGAAGGTTTGGCGCCTGAGGTTTTGCCCGCTTTGTCTTCGGTCGCAAATAACATCTTCGGCCCGCGTGGCCACGCGGTTCAGGCGCTTTTGCAAGCGCGCGCGGATGTGTTTCAAGCGCCGCTGAGCACTGAACTGGCGCGCTATCAAATTAACAGCGCGGGGGTAGTCGGCATCGAAGGCCCAGACCAAGCCGGGTTGTACGTCATGGAAGACGCGCACTTTATTGAGATTTTGTCGCCAGCTGGTTTGGCAACGACGGAAGGCACTGCGGGTGAGCTGATCGCCACTACGCTTTACAAAAACGATATCGCACCGCTGATTCGATTTAACAGCCAGGATCGGGCGCAATTTTTAACCGGTGAATCGACGCTGGGCCTGAACTTGCAGCGCATTTATTTGGCTGAGCTAAAAAATTAGAACCGATGTAACTAAGCCGCTTTGGCATGTAGCTGCAGGCCCAACGCTCGGGTGACCTTCAGAATGGTCGCGAAACTTGGATTTCCCTCAGGGCCAAGTGCTCGGTACAAACTCTCACGGCTTAGTCCAGCTAAACGCGCGACTTCAGCCATGCCCTTGGCGCGCGCGATATCTCCGAGCGCACGGGCGATTCCAGGTAGATCATCTGGCGCATCACTTAGCCAAGCGTCTAAATATAGCGCCATTTCTTCAGGTGTCCGTAGTTGTTCAGCGATGTCATAGTCAAGTAGTTTTGTCTTTTTAGTGGCATCAATTTTGTTTGTCATTTGCATCTTATAGACTCCTTACCAGCTGTAAAGCCAGAGCGATATCTTCATCCTGTGTCGATTTGTCCCCACCAATCAGCAGCACGACGCGCTGTTCACCGCGTTCGGTAAAATAGACGCGATAGCCGGGGCCAATATCTATTTTCAGCTCAACGATGCCTTCCATTAACACACGGTGTTTTCCCGGATTTCCATGCATTAGTCGATCTACCCGAACTTGAATGCGCGCCCGAACCACCCGATCTTTCAGGCTATTGATCCAATCGAGGTATTGTTTAGTCAGGTTTAGTTTCACCAGCACATTGTAGCCTGTACGCTACTTTCTTCAAGGCTAAAACGCCTATCTTCGATTGCGACTGCCAAGCAATCGCGTTGACGCCGCTCAATTAAGCCACCGCGAACCCACAAAAAAACGGGCCAAGTTCATTGGCCCGCTTCTTTCAACCCGTTTTTAAGCCTGTTTTATCAAGGTGGCCTTTAACCTAGAAAAAGCAGTTGACCGCTTACTAACTCGGTTAAGGCTATGAATAGGTTGAAGAATTTGGGTATTTCGAAGCTCACCGTTTGGGTGAAGGTCGCTACGAGCAAAATGGCACACTTTTTTGACGCCCCAGCTTCGTTGTTTTGTCGTTGCAGGCAATGAGCATGCTGCCTCCTCACGCCTTGCTGGAACGCCAAAAAAATGCACCCTTTCGCCCGTCCAACTGCTTTTTCTAGGTTTAACCGCCTTTATTGCCGGTTTTGTTCTCACCCATCGCTGATTCCGTTACTTTCTTCATCGCTTCGATGCTGTCTTTGCTGTACCAGCGGCCGTCGGACTTGACCATTTGGGTTTCCGAGCTGATTTGTTGGCCTAGGAAGGTGATGTTGGTTTTGACGACAGCGGAATCGCCGGTCATGCTGACCTGCTCGGCCTTGAGTGAGCTAAACATCTCGTCCATGTTCAAGTCATACGCATTGAGCGCGCGCTTCATCGAACCAAACATCACACCGCCTTTGCCCAACAGCTGGTCAAAGCTCAAAGCCTGCATTTGATCCAGTGAGCTTATGTTGCTGGCTTTCACGCCATTCGCCATCTCGGTGAGGGCTTTGCGTAAGCGGTTGGGGTCGGTGAAATCAGTTTTTGTCGCCCAGCCCTGCATCGCGCCGACCATCTCCGTGGCCTGCTTTTTCTGCACATCTGACAGGTCCGCGTTCGAGGCAATACCTTGCTGGATCATGCCGATGCCCATCGGCACATACATCGCCATTTGCGGCTTCATTTGCGCCAGTGATGGCTCGGCTTGCTTCATTAACTCATCAATTGCGCCCGGTGCGGTCAGCTTGGCTAAGCCGTCGGCAAACTCTTTGCGTTGGGTATCGGTGATCGGCTCTTTGCGCTTGGTTTCCCAGGAGGTAACCATTTTTTTGAATTCGGACGCCGGCATTGCAAGCGTCATCATGCCTTTCAAGTCATTGATTTTCGCCAGGTGCGCCAATTCCATACTGACTTCTGCAGGGCCCATGCTACTAGCGGACATAGCGCTTGCAACTTGCGCAACTTTAGGTGCTGCGCTTGCACCGGTGGCTTTCGCCGTTGCTGCAGCATCATCGTCACCGCAGGCAGCTAAACCGAGGGCTAAGCTGATACCCAGAATCAGGGAAAGTTTGTTGTTTGACATGAGAAATCCTTAGCGATAGGTTTTGAAACAAAAGAGTGCGCGTTACAGCCAGCCTCGCGCCTGCAAGAACCGGAAAAACAGTTTGTAAACTTTCCGCGCAGCCGGAACTCTAGGCTATGCGCCCGCAGCCCCGCAAGCGCAAAAAGTTGGGCGCGGGGTCGCTTGTATCAGCACGATTCAGCGTTGCGAAACACACGCCTCACCCTTTGCTCAGGTAATCTCAAACCACTATCGAGCCCGAGTTCGCCAAAATGCTGTTCGCCCAATCTGATCGCGCAACCCCAATCCATGCCCAAGTTGCGGCGTTTATGCGCACCCAGGTATTGCCTGCAGAAGCTGAGTTGGCCGCATTTATCCAAGCGCCGAATCCGCGCTGGGCAAATGCGCCGCTGATGGAGGCGCTGAAAGCCAAAGCCAAAGCCGCAGGATTGTGGAATCTATTTCTACCGAGTGTGTCGGGCCTGAGCAATTTGGACTACGCACCGATGGCGGAATTGATGGGTCACAGCTTGTTTGGCCCCGAAGTGTTCAACTGCGCCGCACCCGACACCGGCAATATGGAAGTGCTGCACTTATTCGGCAATGACGCGCAAAAAGCACAATGGCTGCAACCGCTGTTGCAAGGCGAGATCCGCTCCGCGTTTGCCATGACCGAGCCGGACGTGGCCTCGTCAGATGCCACCAACATTGCCCTGACGATGCAATCGGAGGGCGAGAATTATGTCGTCAACGGCAAAAAGTGGTGGACCAGCGGCGCGCTTGATCCGCGCTGCAAAATAATGATCGTGATGGGCATGACCAACCCGGACAGCGCACCACATCAGCGCCAGTCGATGCTGTTAGTTCCAAGCGATGCACCTGGGGTAAAGATCGTTCGGCCACTAACGGTATTTGGTTTTGATGATGCCCCGCACGGACATGCAGAAATTCACTTCAATGACGTGCGCGTTGTGAAAACGAACTTGCTGTTGGGCGAGGGGCGCGGATTTGAGATCGCGCAAGCCAGGCTTGGCCCAGGGCGCATCCACCACTGCATGCGCCTGATTGGCCTGGCCGAACGCGCCCTGGCACTCGCGGTAAGTCGCGCCCGCAGCCGCATTGCCTTTGGCAAACCGATTTCGGCATTGGGAATGGCGCAAGAGGCAATCGCTCGATCACGCTGCGAAATCGATCAAGCCCGCCTGCTGACGCTGCATGCAGCGGCGATGATTGACGCCGGTGGTGCAAAACTTGCGCGCAAAGAAATTGCGATGATCAAAATTGTCGCACCCAGCATGGCCTGTGCGGTGATTGACCGCGCCATTCAAATTCATGGCGGCATGGGTGTTAGTCAAGATACTTTCCTCGCCCACGCCTATGCTGCGGCGCGCTCATTGCGCCTAGCTGACGGCCCGGATGAGGTGCATTTGGTGAGCTTGGCGAAGGCGGAATTGGGGTCTTAGGACAAAACAGCAGCAAATGACTACCGGCAGATTCGCGTACCCACGCGCGGCGGGCAGCGACCGGTTGCGGAAATCTCTTGAAACGAAAAGGATTGCGTCAACCTGCCGCCGGTGTATTTTTCGCTGGCTGCCGGGTCAAATTGCCATTGCGCCAGCGCGGTTTGCGCAGCGCGCAGCTGTTCTTGCGACGGGCGTCCTGCTGCTAATCGGATCGCCTGTGGTTTGCCGGCGGCATCTAGGCCAAAGCTCAGGCTAAACATTTGTCGCGTTTTTAGCCCTGGCGCAAAAGTGGGCTGCACACGCGCCAAAACTCTTGGCGTTCGGCTGGGCTGGTGTGTTGCGCGTGCATGCTCGGGTTGAATCCTTTGCCGTGTCGCCTGTGCGGCAAGACTTAGCAAATGCGCAGTTCTGATTGAGGTCAACCCATCAATCACCGCGGGCGGTGATCGCGCGGGTAATTTTGTGCTCTGGTCATGACTTGGGCGCAAAACCCGGCGTGCGAAAACGACGGTGGTTTTTCCTGTGTCGCTTTCCGCTGCGGCGTGTAGGTTGTTTTGTGCGCGCGAAAGCCTTGCGGTGGGCTTTAACTCCGCGATCACAGTGGCATACGCCGGCGCAATAGCCGCAGTTCGTGCGCGCGCGATTTCGGTGGTATCGACGTCGGGTGACAAGTCTCGCTGGACAGGCGACACGGCAAACAACGAGTCACGTGCAGGTGCTGATGGCGTGCTCACCACAGGCTTTGCCCCGGTCAGCACTAGCGCGCTTGCGATCGCACCGGCTAGGGCAACCATCGCTGCGAGCGAAAGCACCGCAACACCGCGCATATTTGCGCGTGCTCTGTGTCTAGGTTTCGACCTACGCACCGCCAAAATCTCCCTAACGCGGGCGCTTAATTCCCCGCCTGTGGCCGCGAGCGCTAGATTGGGCAGCTCGCTGCGAAACTCAATGCGAAACTCCTCCAAGCTCAGCAAAGTATGGGCATAGCTGACCGGCGTGGCACGCAGTGCAAGTACCGCATGGTCGCAGCGGCGTTCTCGGGTTGCACGTACATCAGCGCTAATCCAATGCACAACGGGGTGATAAAACATCAGCACTTCCAGGGCAATTTGCCCTGAGTTGATCCACAAATCGCCATTCTTGATATGGCTCAGCTCGTGAATCAGCACCAGTTCGAGCTGATCAACCGGTAGCCGCGCAAGGAGCGCTGCGGGCATAAGGATCATTGGTTTGAGCGAGCCAATCACACACGGCACATCAATCAATTCGCTAATCGCAAAACGCACGTTAGGCAAATTTAGTGATTCGATCAGGGGCTGCCAGACGCGTTTGAACTGCGCGAACAGTGCGTGGCTAGGCGTCAATTTATGCGCGTTGCGCGCCAATGAATTCAGCGCGTGGTGCGATCGAACCAGGCGAATTGCGCTGATCACCACGCCAAACAGCCAAACAAGCGCTACTGCGAATGTCCAGTTTGCGTGCCCACTTGCAGCGGTAACAGCTTGGACACTTTTTCCCGTGTCGCCTTCCGGCGAGACTCTTTTTCCCGTGTCGCCTTCCGGCGAGACACTTTTTTCCGTGTCGCCTTCCGGCGAGACTCTTTTTTCCGTGTCGCCTTCCGGCGAGACTCTTTTTTCCGTGTCGCCTTCCGGCGAGACTCTTTTTTCCGTGTCGCCTTCCGGCGAGACTCCGTCAACGCTCGGCGTCGGCTTTGCCGCAAAAATAGCTGCGGAGACATCCCTCGGTAACGGCGCGGCGTTTGAGGTGAATGCGAAATTTTCGGCGTTTTTGCTGATCAATGGGCGCGCGAAAACGGCCACTTCAGCGACGCAAAATGCCAGCAGGCAAACAATACCGAGCCAATACCGTGCTTGAATATGTTGACGCAGGGAATGCCTGAGAACGCTGAAAATTAGGCCGATCAGCGCACCGATCCAAAGCGAATGCAGCACCGCCCAACCGATCGCCCAACCCAGCGCCTGAACCGAATGTGTGCCAATGGCGAGGTCAAATGCGCTCATAAGTCGCGCTCCATTTGATTAAGCATTGCGCGAATTTCATCAAGTTCACCGCGACTTGCAGGCGGGGTTTGCCCAAGCGCCTGCATCACCAGCCGTTGCGAAGAGCCGCCAAACAGCCGGGATACCAAGTCGCCCAGCATCAGCTGTTCAACCTGCGCCTTCGGCATTGCCGCGGCATACACATGCGCGCGTTCGGTTTCATCGCGAATGACCAGCCCTTTGACGTGCATCACTTGTAAAAGCTTGAGCGTGGTGGTGTAGCCGGTCGCAGCGTTGCCGGTTTGCAGCGTTTCATTGACATCGCGCACGGGTTTGGGACCTACCAACCAAAGCACGTTCAAAATCGCAAGTTCCGCTTCGGTGGGCTTTGAGCTGGGTCTGCGCGTCATTTACGGCCTCGTTCGTAGAGAAAAACAAGCGAGAAACTCTACTCGTATTGAGGTCATAAAAAAACACTATTAAAAAAATACGGCGAATCTCGTAATTATTTCAATAACTCGTTTGCCGTGTCGCCTTCCGGCCAGACTTTAAACGCCTTGTGCCAGCAGCCACTCAATATGCGCACGAATACCCATCTTCCATTCCTGTTGGCTGACGCTGTACATCACGGTGTCGCGAATGCTGCCGTCGCGTCCTGCTACATTGCCGCGAATCACGCCATCTTTCTTCGCACCCAGGCGTTCGATGGCTTTTTGCGAGGCGAAATTGACATTGCTGGTGCGCCAGCCGACGGTAAGGCAGTCCAGGGTTTCAAAGGCGTGCTGCATCAACAGCCATTTGCAGGCGGTGTTGACATGGCTGCGCTGCACGCGTTTGGCATACCAGGTCCAGCCAATATCCACGCGCCGCGCGCTCGGCAAAATATCGTGGTAGCTGGTGCAACCGATAAGCTGACCGCTGGATTGCTCGATCACGGCAAAATGCAGGCGCTCACCGTTGTTCCGGGCGATCAGCGCATTTTCAATATAGCTGCGCGTATGCTCGGGCTGCGGCACGCTGGTGTAGCGCAGGCGCCAGAGTTCGCCATCGCTTGCCGCAGCTTTCACGCCCGCCTCGTGCTCAAGTCCGAGCGGCACTAATTCAACATCGTGCGTCTGTAGCGCCGCACGGCGGATAAATTCATCGGCGACCGGCATAGCCTTAAGGTGCGGAAAGCGTCGAAAAAATCTGTTCGACCGCAGCCTGATCACGCGCAAAATAATATTCCGCCGGTGCATCGAAATACAGATAGCTCAGGTTTCCGCCTTGGGTTTCTGCCAGCACCATCGCTTTGTATTTCAGGCCGCCCCGGTTGCCTAAGGACAAGCCCGAGCCACTTTCAAAGTCAACGTCAAAGCGAAAGCCCGCCCGAGTGCCAAATTTGGCGGGGCGCAGGCCGCTAGCGCGCACGTTCACCGCGTCATAGCTTTTTAGCGCGTCCACGATCAGTTCTTGCACATCCAGTTCGCTCATGTCCGAGCGAAACAACAGGCCCTCACCTTTGCGTTCACTACGGCCTTTGGGTGCGAGAAAGATATGCTCGCCGCCTTTGACGTCGGCAAACACCCGCAGGCTGTTGAGCATGCCGCCATCTATCGTCCACAGCCGCATGCGTGAATCGCCAAACTGGTTCCAGGGAATTGTCGTGGTTAAACTTAAATCTTTGATCGCAACCGGTTTGCCTGGACTTGCGATCGGTGCCACGCCACAGTTGCTAAGCGCTAAAAAAAGCGCACCGAAGAATGTGTATTTGACCAGGCGAATTGGACAAATGCTGGGGGTCGTTTTAATTTGCATTGAGATAGCTCCGAATCATCGCGGCGTCGTCGGCGTTGGGTACGCGTTTTAAGTATTCGCGAAACGCATCGAGCGCAGCGCCATTTTTGCCCATGCGTTTGAGCGTGGTGCCTAGATCTCGAAACGTGCGCGGGTCGACATCTGGTTCACGCAGCGCCGCTTGATAGGCACCTGCCGCCAGCACCAAATCACCCGGTAGCGCACGCCTGCGATATAGCGCGCCCTGTGCGTTTTTTACCGCAGCTAAATTCCACTTGAGCAAACTTAAGCGCGCCAACATTACGTTACTTTGCGCGTAGTTGCGGCGCGCCAATTCATCGTTTAGCCAGCCCGCCCGGTACGGCGCTACGCGCAAACGAAATCGCGTGTCACCGGTATCACTTAACTCTACGTGTGCCTGTGCCTGTGCAGCCAGCAGCTTAAGCCGGTCGCGGCGCTCGGGTGTGGCCGGGTGTGAGGCAAAAATCGCGCTCAACATGCCTTTGGGATTGACTTTTTCTTCCTCATACGCCGCCGACCAGAGCTGCGCGGGCGCGTTTACATCAAGCCCTGCTGTTTGCAACGCGCGAAAGCCTAACAAATCTGCCTCCCGCTCTTGGTCGCGCGAAAACGAAGCTAAATTTGCGTACGCACCCAAGATTGCAATCACACCGGCACCCGTTCCCGCTGTCACTGCACCCAAACCAGTCATTAGGTTGCTTACGTTTTTAAGGTGGCGCCAATTTTCTAGCGAATGGCGGCTGCGATAGTGGCCGATTTCATGCGCCATCACGAATGCCAGCTGAGCTTCGTTTTCACTGCGCGCCAGCGTGCCGGTGTAGATCACCATCATGCCGTTGGGCGCCATAAACGCATTGAAATAAGGTTGGCGAATTAAGTAAATGCGAATGTCGCCGCACAAATCCGGCCCCAGCTTGCAGCTCAGGGCATTGAGATATTCTTGGATCGGCGCATCAATGATTCGCTCGGGTGCGGCGGCGACTATTTTTTCCGCGCGGTCCATCGCAAACCACAGCCCGGCCTCATCCAAATCTTTAGTCTGTGCGCGATAGCCCGGCTGCACATCAGTGAGCTGGGTGCTGGCACAGCTGGTCAACAGCAGCGCAAACAGCACGGCCTGCAAACACGCGATTGTGCGCACAGCCATCACAGCGGCATGCCAGCAAGCAGAGTTTGCACCACTTTTTTGGCATCGTTTAAATTTCTCAGATCACCGGTTTGGGACGCCATAAAATTCGCCCACACAATCTTGCCACTGTTTAAATCCAGCAGCAGTGTGTAGCCAAAACGCTGACCGGTCGAGCTGCCGACGCTAACGCCTACAGCCGCACCGGCGATGATGCCCAAAACTGAAAGCGCTTTGCGCCCGCCGCTCGCGTAGCTATCGCGCACCAAAGTCACCATCGCATAGTCCGCGCCGTATGCGGCTTTCAGCAACTTCACGTTTGGCCCCACACCCCAGTCAAAGCCATTTTTCTTGGTAGGCAGTGCATAGTAGGGCGACAGCTGATAGCGCACGATCGAAAAGCCAACGGTTTGCGTCAGCAGCTCGAGTTGTTTGCGCTGGGCTTTACTTTCCGCTGAGTCGGCGTCCAACGCAGTGGCGTCAACGCGCGGCACCAGTTTGATCGCCCGGTGTTTCAGCTCTTGCGCAATTGCTTGATTGATATTGCTCTGTGCCGCCTCAGTCCAAGCCACGCGGGGTTCCTCCACACCACCCGCCAGCAACTCGCTGAGTTCAACATCCGCTTCCAACATCACCACCGTTTTTCCTGTGCCAATTTTCGCGTCTGCGCGCAAATTGTCAGCACGGCGGTTATTGGTGGTGGTGCAGGCGCTAATGGTAAGCAGCAGCGCAAGTATTTGGCATGCACGTATTGCAGTGGCAGTACTTTGTCTCAGCAATGCTTCTAAAGAAAACTGATACATACGCGCTCCGTGGGTGCAGGGGTACCGGGTATTGAGCCGATTTGGACAGCGTAGCGTAGCTCAAGTTAAATTCGCCGCTCAAATTAAAAATTAGGCCTCATGACATCCCCACGGCGCATTGACGCACTGTTGTTTAACGTGAGAGGCTATTTAATAATAAGATTTTGCTGATTATCCATTTTTAGTTCGAGACCTCCATGAAATTAAAAAACAGTATGTGTTTTGGCGCGTTAGCAATATTGATGCTGAACGGGCAGGGGTTTGCAGCCAAAGCTACGACAACACAAATTTGGCGAATCAACGATGCGCCGACACGTGCCAGCAACGCGCCCGCGTTACCCCATGCATTTCGAGTCTTTGCGTTAAACGAAACCGCCTTACGCCCTTTGTTGGCACGTGCGCCGAAAGAATTTACGTCCGAAAGTTTGACCGCACCTCTGGTTCTTAGCCTGCCGATGCCGAATGGTGAATTGGCAGAATTTAAAGTATCGGAATCCCCAATCATGGCACCCGAGCTAGCGGCGAAATACCCGCAAATTCGCACTTACATCGGACGTGGCGTTACCGATGCCAGCGCCTCCGTACGCTTTGATCTGACCACCGCAGGCTTTCACGCGCAGATTTTATCAGCCAATGGCACGACGTTAATCAACCCATATCAGGCGGGCGATCAACAAAACTATTTAGTGTATGCACGCAAAGACGGGGTTGGCGCGAGTCATCCGCTCAGTTGTGGCTTAATTGAGCCCGTGCGCGATCAACACAACGCAAAATTTTCACGCGTGGCAGCCGCGATACCAACACCAAATTTATCTTCCGGCACAGCGCTGCGCACCTTTCGTTTAGCGCTTGCTGCAACCGGCGAGTACACCCAGGCGCGCGGCGGCACCGTTGCCGAAGCGCTGGGCTCGATGGTGACGACAATGAACCGTGTCAATGGTCTTTACGAGCGTGATGTCAGCGTACGCATGATTTTAGTCCCCAATACCGACCGTTTAATTTACACCGATGGTGCGACTGACCCATACACCAACAATAATGGCTCTACGCTGTTGGGAGAAAACCAGGCAAATTTAACAGCGCTAATCGGTGAAGCAAACTACGATATCGGGCATGTTTTTAGTACCGGCGGCGGCGGCGTCGCCTCGCTCGGTTCGGTGTGCGTCAACGGCCGCAAGGCGTCCGGCGTAACAGGATTGCCGCAACCTACGGGTGACGATTACGACATTGATTACGTCGCACACGAAATGGGGCATCAATTCGGTGGGCCGCACACTTTCAACTCCAGCGTGGGCAGTTGTGGCGGCGGCAATCGCTCAGCTGGTTCGGCCTTTGAGACTGGCAGTGGCATAACCATCATGGCCTATGCGGGAATTTGCGGCGCCGAAAATACGCAGCCACACAGCGAAGATTATTTTCACCGAGCCAGCCTCAACAGCATTTTGACCTATGTTGCTGGCAGCTGCGGTGTCTCGACGCCTACGGGCAATAACCCGCCGGTTATTTCTACGCCGGCTGCGTTCAATATTCCA
>JANNYO010000054.1:0-4202 GCA_031410115.1 Rhodanobacteraceae bacterium
TGGTGGAGCTGATTTTCGATAACTCCGACAGTTTTATCGGCGGCGAATTTGCCGCGTATGCAGAAATATCGGTGAAACGGGTGGTGACGCGTGATGGCCAAAGTGGCTATTACTTGAACCAAGCCCGCTGCCGCCGCCGCGATATCACCGATTTGTTTTTAGGCACCGGCCTCGGCGCGCGCTCGTATTCGATTATTGAGCAGGGCATGGTCAGCCAAATTGTTGAGTCAGCCCCGGAAGACTTGCGCGTGCATTTGGAAGAAGCTGCGGGCATCAGCAAATACAAAGAGCGCCGTAAAGAAACCGAGTCACGCATGAAGGCGACGCGGGAAAATCTGGATCGCTTAAACGACGTGCGCGAAGAGGTTGATAAGCAGCTGGTGAATTTGGAGCGCCAAGCCAAACAGGCGGAAAAATACACCGAACTCAAGACTGAAAAAGCGCGCGTTGAAGCGGAACTGGCGGCGCTGAGCTGGCAAAAGCTGGAAACCGAGCGGCGCACGGTCGAGGAAAAACTGAAAGACACCGAGCGCGTGTTGGAAGAACTGGCAGCGGTGCGTACGCGGGTGGAGTCCAGCGACAGCACCGGCCGGGTGGCGCACGAAGAAGCGGTCGAAGCCTTCAATGCCATTCAAGCGGAAAGCTATCGCGTCGGCGGCGATATTGCGCGCTTGGAGCAAGAGCTAAAGTTCCGCCGCGATTTAACCGAGCGATCCCAGCGCGAGCTGCGCGAAGCCGACACCCAAGGTACGCATCTGGCCGAGCAGCTCGACGCCGATGAGCGCCAAGCCAAGCAGCTGGCAGAAGTGTTGGTGATAGACGAGCCCAAGCTGGAATCCTTGCTCGACATTTCTGAGCGCGATGTTGATAACTTAAAATCCGCCGAAGCCGCGCAAAGTGACTGGCAGCGGCGTTTCGCTGAGCATACGCAAAGCTCTGGCGCGGCCGCGAAAATGACCGAGGTTGAGCGCACCCGCATTGAGCTATTGGATCGCACCGCTCAGGATAAACTTAAACGTCGCGGCGCGCTGATCGCGGAACAGGGCATTTTTAATTTGGATGCGCTGAGCCTGGAGCTTGAGCAGCTCAACGGCGAATCAGAAATTTTTCATGAGCAGCTCGAGCAGCTCAACGGCTTAAGTGATCAGCGCAAACAAGCGCACTTGAGTGCGCAAAATGCGCAGCAGCAGGCGAACGCCACGTTGCGTGAATCCGAGCAGCAATTAGGCGCTGCGGTTGCGCGCGCAGCCTCGTTAGATGCCTTACAACATGCCGCACTCGGGCAAGATGATAAAGCGCGCAGCAGCTGGCTGGTGGCGCGCGGCTTGGCATCGGCGCCGCGTTTGGGTGATGTGATCGACGTCGAGCCAGGTTTTGAGGCCGCACTCGAAGCGGTGTTGGGCGAGTTGTTGCAAGCGGTCGTCGTGCCTGAGTTAGCAAACTTAGACGCAGCCGGCCTGCCGGGCGGCGTTTTGGTTGCGGTTGCTGGCGGGCAGGCAGCGCTGTTGGCAGCCGGTGGTGACAGCAATCGTTTGGCGGCAAAAGTGCGCGGCCCAGCGGCATTGTCCACATGGCTGGCAGGCATTCAAATTGCCCCGGATTTAGCCAGCGCACAGCACATCGCGGCGCAGCTGAGCGGCAATCAATCGGTGGTCAGCCGTGATGGCCACTGGCTGAGCCGTGATTGGGTCAAGCTGCGTGGCGCAGGCCTTGCCTTTGACGGCGTGTTAGCGCGGGGCCGCGAAATTATTGATTTGAAAGACAAAATTGAAGCGCTGCGCGAGCACTCTGAGATCGCGCGTGATGCCATTGACACGCGCAAATCCGAAGTCGCGCAGGCTGAGCGCGCCAAAGAAGACGCGCAAAGTGCGGTCTATGCGCAGCAGCGCAAGCTTGCCGAGCACGTCGGAAAACTGACCAGCCAAAAAGGCCGCGTCGAGCAGACGCGTTCGCGCAGCGAGCGTATTGCCGCCGAGCTGGCCGGCATTTCCGAGCAGTTAGACGCCGAGGACGTGCAGGTGCGCGATGCCCGCGCCAAACTGGAAGAAGGCCTGGATTTAATGGGTGGTTTTGAAGACGAGCGCCATACTTTGGAAGCCGACCGCAGCCGCATTGCGTCCAATTTAGAGATCGCCCGCCTCGGCGCACGCGAAGCGCGCGAGCGTGCGCATCAGCTAGAATTGAGCGTGCAGGGCAAGAAAACTGCGCTGGCTTCTTTGGAACTGGCGATCACCCGCATCACCGCCAGCATTCAAGCCTTGGACGCCCGCAAGCGCACGCTCGCCACCCAGCTTGAGCAATCCAGCGCGCCGCTAGAAGGCTTGCAAGATAGCTTACTAGCCGCGTTAGAGCAGCGCGTGATCGTCGACAAACGCATTAGTGAAGCGCGTGCCCGGGTCGATGACTGCATCGAAACCCTGCGCAAATTAGACGGCGAACGCCAGCGCGCCGAACAGCAAACCGAGGCGCTGCGTGAAGGCCGCAGCGAGAGTTTATTGAAAGCGCAGGCGCTGAGTATTCGCGAAGAAGGCTTCCTAGCCGCGATCGCGCAAAGCGGGTTTGAGCGCGAAGTGC
The DNA here is from genome assembly GCA_031410115.1 of Rhodanobacteraceae bacterium. Classification (GTDB taxonomy): domain Bacteria; phylum Pseudomonadota; class Gammaproteobacteria; order Xanthomonadales; family SZUA-5; genus JANNYA01. Next base: position 2,575 of record JANNYO010000054.1, read on the forward strand.
TGTTGGAGCAAATTCCCGAAGCCGCGAATATCCGCGACTGGGACGCCCGCGCCGCCGATTTGGAAGTCAAAATCAAACGCCTAGAGCCAGTCAATTTGGCCGCGATCAAAGAACTCGAAGAATCCCGCACCCGCAAAGGCTATTTGGACAGCCAACTGCTGGACGTCAACACCGCGCTGGAAACCCTAGAAGAAGCGATCAAAAAGATTGATCGTGAAACCCGCACCCGCTTCAAAGAAACGTTTGAGCAGGTCAATATCGGCTTCAAAGTCTTGTTCCCACGCCTTTTCGGCGGTGGCGATGCCGCGTTGGAATTGACCGGCGAAGACTTATTGCAAACCGGCGTCAATATCATCGCCCGCCCACCCGGCAAACGCCCCGCCACCATTGGTTTGTTATCCGGCGGCGAAAAAGCCCTAACCGCAGTCGCCCTGATTTTCGCGATCTTCCAGCTCAACCCCGCACCGTTTTGCTTGCTGGATGAGGTGGATGCGCCACTCGATGAAGCCAATGTCGGCCGCTTCAGTAAGCTGGTCGAAGAAATGAGCCAAACCGTTCAATTTATTTTCGTCAGCCACAACAAAGTCACCATGGAACACGCCCGCCAATTAGCCGGTGTGACGATGCGCGAGCCGGGCGTGTCGCGCTTGGTGAGTGTTGATTTGGCGGAAGCGGCGAAGTTGGTGGGGGCGGCTTAGGGGTGGCTTGAACCAGCAATGCACGTTGGCGCGGCTTTCCCGCTACAATACGCCCATTAAGCGTTAAGGTTAAGTTGGTAAATGCTTGACCCTAGGCTGTCGAAACGGCAATATTGGAGCAGAGCTTTTAAAGCCAAACACCGATTAAGCCAAGGCTTCGCCTACTCGTGCTAGGGCACAAACGTAAGGCCTCAAGGAAATTTATATATGCGAGACATCGTCACAGCAGATCAATTCGTTGCGGGCATTATTTCGGTGTTGGCATTGAAAGATCACAAAAGCTTCGTGTTGCGTGACACCCAGTTAGATCAAATGTTTCAGAATGCATACAAAGAGCTCGCAGCCAAGCAAGAGGAACTCAACGTAACGCCCAATTTTACATTCTTCATTGATCCTTTTCACGGCGACTCTGTGTCGTTGCGACAAACCTTACTTGCCGCAAAGGAAAAGAAGCTAATCGCGCTAAATAACCCAACGTTCCATACGTTCGAGATCAAACTCGATGATGATCGGGCGCACAAATATCTCGGCAAAGGGCCGCTCTCAGAAGCGTTCTTGACGGGCATTGTAGAACGTCACTTCTCGGTGTGAGTCCAGCGAATGCACCCTCTGGACAATTTGGGCTAAAAGAACTCCAGATATTTGCTGAGAAATTTGCGTCTAGTAACCTTGACGGATATATCGATGGTATAGAGGAAAGTGGCTGTAAGCCTCAACCAAAAGAAGTTAACGACGCGCTTTGGGGCACGATCGGCCTCACACGCGCGGAGGTCATTATTCTCGACTCGCCACTGCTGCAGCGGCTTAGATACATTCGCCAACTTGGAGTTGTGCACTGGGTCTACCCTGGCGCAATCCATACCCGTTTCGAACATTCTTTGGGTGTTCTGAATCAAGTGCGCCACATGACGACTGCACTTAACAACGTCG
>JANNYO010000055.1:0-14505 GCA_031410115.1 Rhodanobacteraceae bacterium
ATACCGATTTGAGTTTCCTAGCATGCGCAAAGAAGTTAATTTCCTACGGAAGTTTGTTCTATCCGCAGTTTGCCACGCACAACGCCATGACCATCGCTGCGATCCAGCAGATGGCCATCGCGGCTGGCAAAAACACGGCGTTTGAGTTTCAGCGCCTGCACGGCATGGGTGCAGATATGTATGCGGAAGTGGTGCCGGAAAGGCAGGCCGCGGGCGCAGAGAATTTGAACGCGCCGTGTCGGGTTTATGCGCCGGTTGGCAGCCATGAGGATTTGCTGCCCTACCTGGTGCGCCGCCTGCTAGAAAATGGCGCGAACACCAGTTTTATCAATAAAATCAACGATGAAAGCCTGGCGGTTTCAGAGCTTTTGGTCGACCCAATTGAGCTGGCGCGCAGCACTGAACCGAAAGCGCACACGCGTATTCCGCTGCCGATTAACCTGTACGGCATGCACCGGCAAAATAGTAAGGGCATTAACTATGGCAATGAGCGCGAGCTAAAAGCCTTCGCCGAATCCTTGCGCGCACCGGTGCTGGCCGCTGAGGCATTGCTGGCTAATGGGGCGCCGAAAACGGCGAATGAAGCGATCGACGTCACCCAACCAAGCGACCGTAAAAAAATCGTTGGCAGCGTGCGTTTTAGCGACGCCGCGCAGGTGGATTTTGCCATGGCAGTGGCACACCGCGCGCAACCGGCGTGGGATTTGGTCAAGGTAGAGCTGCGCGCCGATGCGCTGGAACGCGCCGCTGATCTGTTGGAACTGCACCGGGGCGAGTTGATCGCACTATTAACGCTTGAGGCCGGAAAAACCCTGGGCGATGGCATCGGCGAAGTGCGTGAGGCGGCGGATTTCTGCCGCTATTACGCCGCCATCGCGCGCAAAGAATTTGCCAGCGCCACCACTTTGGCGGGCCCAACCGGCGAGTCAAACGAGCTGTATTTGCACGGCCGGGGCGTGTTCGTGTGCATCAGCCCGTGGAATTTCCCACTGGCGATTTTCTTGGGCCAAATTGCTGCCGCGTTGGTCACCGGCAACACCGTAATCGCCAAGCCCGCCGAACAAACCAGCTTAGTGGCCTATCGCGCGACCCAACTGATGTTCGAAGCGGGCATTCCGCGCGAGGTGCTGCAATTGCTGCCGGGCACGGGTGCGGGCGTGGGCGCCAAGCTGTGTGCGGACGTGCGCACCGCCGGCGTGTGCTTTACCGGTTCGACTGAAACCGCGCGCACGATCAACCGCAGCTTGGCCGCGCGCGACGCCGCAATCGCCACCTTAATCGCCGAAACCGGCGGGCAAAATGCGCTGATCTGCGATTCCTCGGCACTGCCCGAGCAGATCGTAAAAGATGCAATCACCGGCGCGTTTGGCTCAGCTGGCCAGCGCTGTTCGGCTACCCGCGTGCTGTTTGTCGCCGATGTGATCGCGGATCGCGTGGCGCATTTGCTCAAAGGCGCGATGGGCGAGCTGCGCATGGGCGCACCGGAGCTGTTATCCAGTGATTTAGGCCCGGTGATTGACGAAGGTGCGCGCAAAATTTTGCTCGACCACAGCGCACGCATGGACCAATTAGTGGTCGAGGGATCGGCAAAACTCATCGCACAAATGCCACTGCCCGCCGAGTGCGCAGCTGGCACCTACTTCGCGCCACGCGCCTACGAAATCGCCGGTTTAAACGTATTGACGCGCGAAGTATTTGGCCCGGTGCTGCACGTGATTCGCTACGCCGCCAAAGATTTGGATGCGGTGATCGATGCGATCAACGCCAGCGGTTACGGCCTGACGCTGGGCATCCACAGCCGTATTGATGCCACCATCGAGCACATCCAAAAACGCGCCCGCGTCGGCAATTGCTACGTCAACCGCAACATGGTCGGCGCGGTGGTCGGCGTGCAACCCTTCGGCGGCGAAGGCTTAAGCGGCACCGGGCCAAAAGCCGGCGGCCCACACTATCTGCACCGTTTCGTCACCGAGCGCACATTAACCGTCAACACTGCTGCAGTTGGCGGCAATGCGACTTTGATTGCGCAGGGGGCCTAATAGGCAGGCACTTTGATCGCCAAACTGCGAATCTTGATCAGGATCGCTGAATGATTCCGCGCGGTGCGTAAAGCACAGCGGCGCGCACCGGGCAATTTGGCGAACGGATTCGAATAAGGTGCGCCGGTGAAAACCGGCAAAACGAAATGCGTCAACGTCCAGGTTCAGGATTCTTTCGCGGCGGGGTGGCTGGCCTATCGGCACCCCTGTCAACGCTCCGCTGCACCTCACGGTTCAACTCGCATGACTCGGGGACAAACATGGTTCGCTACGCCTTTTGTTGGAGGGGACTTGCACCCCTTACGCTTTGCCGGTTTGTGCCGGCGCACTCACTCCACCCCATCCCCAAACAACCCATCGCCCAAATACTCAAACACCGCGCCCTCCTGCGGGTTGACGGTGGCAGTGCCCGGGGCGCCAAAAAGTGCTAAACCGGAGTTCGCAGCGGCGGCAGTTCGCCCCATCGCGGCGCGCGCAGACAGCGGTGCAATTTGAATTTCCGTCGGGCCAACATGGGGCGCGAAAAAACCGGCGCCGACGTCGGGCAACCCGGGCGCATCCACGCCAATTGCGCCCAGCACCACACCATTTGGATGCGCCGCGAGTGATGTCGCAAATTGGGTTCCGGGTGCGGTGATCGGGCTTTCGATGCTGCGCACCAACACCCAATCGGTCGCCCTGCTTGCGTCAGGCGATGCTGAAGTGGGCGGACGAAACTCAAGCCCGCGCCCGACGGCAGCGTTCGCACTGACGCTGGTAAACGGCGCGCCAACGTAGGCGCGCATTGGGTTTAATCCCAATGAAACCGACAGGCCAAAACCGGCGCCGTCGGTGCCTGTTGGGTCTTGCAGGGTCTGCGCAAAACCCCAGTCGTTGCTACCCGGTGCTGCGGTCATTAGATAGGCCCGCCCGCCGGCTAAACTGTCAGCACGCACTGCACCCGGTGCGCCGACGAGGGCGGTGTCGCCACGAAGATCAATGAAGGCAGCAAAGCTGTCAAAACCTGCGCTTAGGGGTGGGCGCAGCATCGGCCCGGGCTGGAAAACGCCATTGACGTCGCGCTGAAAAAACACCACGCCGCCCTGGTCGCTGAAAAACTCGGAATCGCCGCGCGCGCCGACGGCGATGCGATCGCCATCAATCGCCACGGCGAAGCCAAACAGCGCGCGCTCGCGCGGCTGGGGTGCGGTGAGTTTTTGTAAAAATTGCCAACTCGACGCGCGGTTCGCCGTTGCCGCAACCCGCTGAAACACATACGCCGAGCCCGCATCGACGGTATTGCCAATCACATCCCAATACGAACCGACCACGGCGAAATCGCCGTCGATATCCACTGACACGCCAAAGCGCTGCTCCTCTTGTGCGTCCGGCGGCACGAGCGTCGCTTCCACCTGCCAACCGCCGCGGGTGCGCCGGTAAATCGTCGCCTCACCGGTTTCAATACCGACTGGGCTGTCGACTAAAAATGCGCCGACGATGGCGCGTTCGCTTTGATCAGTTGCACCTGACGCGATAGGCTTTTGCGAAATCGCAAGCGCTAGGCCAAAGCGGTCGAATGCCGCCCCGCGCCCGCTGTCAACACTGGCGACTGCTGCGCCTGCGCTGTCAAATCGATACGCCCTGCCCTGGGTTGGATGCCCACCGGCATCGGCATACGGTGCGCCGACATAAATGCCGCTGGCGGCGATTGCAATTGCATTGCCAAACACGTCAGCACGGCGCGTGTTGGCAACTTCGGGCGAGTTGAGTGTTGCGGTTTTACGCCACGTACCGCTCGGGGCCTGGGTGTAGCGATGCACCGCGCCCTCGGCATCCACACCGTTAAAACGTGCTGCTGGTGCGGCGATGAGCGTGGTACCGGCAAAACTGGCGATGTTTTCACCGAACTGCTCGACTGCCCCCCCCGAGGCTGGGGCAGCCAGGGTTTGACTTAGCGCACCGGTGGCGGTGTCAAAAATATCGACGCGCCCGACTAGGCCATTGACGTCGGGGCTGCCGACCATGAGCTGGGTGCCGACGTACTGCAAACCGCGACCGAAACTGATCGGACCGGTCAAGCGGGCGATCTCGGTTGCGGGACCCGCGAACGAGAAACGCACCACCGCCGCTGGCGCCAAATCCGGGGCGGCAACGGCAAACTCATCCCCAGCCAAGGCGTTACCAAACGCCACACTGCGGCCAAAGCCTGCGCCTGCGGCAATGCCAGTGGCTTGCACGCGCTGAGGCCCAGTCAAGGTCAAGCCCGCGCGGCGATAGACATACACCGCATTTTCCCCCGGTGCGCCGATAATCAGCGCCTCGGAATCTAGCGCACTGGCGTAACCAAAGCGCGCGTCCCCGGCTGGGCGCGCACCGGGCACTTCGCCATTAAACTGCCAGCCACCTCCGATGCGCGCGTAGCGAAAAACGGTGCCCGCATCGGAGGCGGACGCCAAGGTGCCTACACCCGGCGCGCCGATAAATAGCTCCGCCGTATCGCAGCTCAAGCTCAGGCCAAAGAGCGCGCTTTGCTCAACGCCTAACAATTCGATCTTGCCCAGAGGCTCAAGCCCCGTCGGCGTGACGCGGAAGCGCCGCACGCTGCCCGCCGATTGCCCGCTTGCGCTGCTTGGGATCGGCGTTTGATCACCGGTGGCGGCGACGAGAAACTCGCCATCACAAAGTGCCACGCGCGCGCCGAAACTATCGCCGGTGGCGCCATCGCCGGTGGTGCTTGGGCGAATGTCACGCGCCCCTAAATTCGGAAATGACTGGGCGCCGTGCGCGGTCGTTAGAACCGTGGTCAGTACGATTGCCTGGGCAAACTGCAAACCCAAACCATTCAAAATTGCGGAAAATGATAGCCTCATGCTTTAAGTGTGATTGAAGCCGAGTGATTTAACCATGACTGTTGTTGCCAACATTTTGCCGGTGCCTATGCCCATCGCTGATTTTGCTGCCCTTCGCACCGAATTTGCGATTCCGCAAACCGCGACAGACAGCGCTATGTCGGTGCATTATTTTTGCGGCAATTCCCTCGGCCTAATGCCGAAAGCGGCAAAAACGATGGTGCTTGAGGCGATTGACGCCTGGGCTGTGGAAGGTGTTGAAGGCCACTTTAAAGGCACCGCTCCCTGGATGACGTATCACGAATTGGTGCGCGATGATTTGGCGCAATTGGTTGGCGCCAAGCCGATTGAAGTGGTCGCGATGAATACGCTAACGGTCAATTTGCACCTGCTGATGACCAGTTTTTTTCGCCCAACTGCAACGCGAAACGTCATCTTGATGGAAGCGCGCGCCTTTCCCTCGGATCGCTATGCGCTGGCATCGCAGCTGAAGCTGCACGGTTTGGATGCCAGTACCTGCCTGGTTGAACTTGCACCAGAGCCGGGTTCGGATTTGTTGCACCCGGATGCCATCGACGCGGCGATTCAAAGCATCGGCGAACGCTTAAGCTTGGTACTCATGCCCGGCGTGCAATATGCCACCGGGCAAGCATTTGATATCGCGCGCATCAGCCGCGCCGCGCATGCGGTCGGTGCGATAGCCGGTTTTGATTTGGCACACGCGGTGGGAAATTTGGCGTTGAATTTGCACGCATCGAACGCGGACTTTGCCGTCTGGTGCAGCTACAAATACCTCAATAGCGGCCCAGGCGCGGTGGCCGGCGCATTCGTGCATGAGCGGCACGCCCTGACGGATCGCCCGCGCTTGGCCGGTTGGTGGGGCTCAAACGCGAATACGCGGTTCCAAATGGGGCCGAATTTTGAGCCCACACCCGGCGCTGAGGGCTGGCAGCTATCCAACCCGCCGATTTTTTCGCTCGCACCCTTGCGCGCATCGCTTGCCCAATTTAGCCGCATCGGCATGCCCGCGCTACGCGCGCGATCACTGCAACTTACCGGGCAATTGAGCGATAGAATCAGTGCCGAGTTGGCGGATTTCATCGAAATTATTACCCCAAGCGCACCCGCACAGCGTGGCTGTCAGCTGAGTCTACGGGTGCTCAAAGGCGCGCTCGCCGGGCGCGCCTGCCACGCCGCGTTGGCAAGCGCCAACATTATTGCGGACTGGCGCGAGCCGGACGTAATCCGGGTGGCTCCCGCACCGATGTACAACACTTTTGCCGATGTCGATACGCTGGTTGCGGCACTTAAAATACACTTTGAAGAGGCAGCAGTACGGTGAGCATGCACACAATAGAAAAACGCTCGGTCTGGATTTTAGGTGCTGGCCTTGCTGGCTCTTTATTAGCCACCTTACTATCTAAGCGCGGCTTTGCCGTGTCACTTTCGGAAAAGCGCTCCTCGGTCGAGCTTGAGCAGCTTGCCGCCGGGCGCTCGATCAATCTAGCGTTGGCAGAACGCGGGCGATATGCGCTGGAATGCGCCGGTTTTATGGTCGGTGATGACGGCGAACGCATTGTCGACGCGGTGTTGGCGCAGGCCATCGCGATGCCTGGGCGGCAGGTGCACTTGGACGACGGCGCTGAGAATTTTCAGGCCTATTCCGCCTGCGGCACGCAAGCCATTTGGTCGGTGCACCGTGCGCGCTTGAATCGCACGTTATTGGTCGCGGCAAAAAGCGCCGGGGCTAAAGCCTATTTTGACGAGCGCGTGATTAGCGTTGATTTAATTGGGAAAACCGCTGAAATTGTAGATGCTGCCGGGCAGCGTCGCATCGCGTTCGATTTGATTTTAGGTGCCGACGGCGCCGGTTCCGTCCTACGTGAGGCAATCGCCGCACAGCAGCCCAGCGACATCGCAGCACCCTATGTCGATTTCCTCGATCATGGCTACAAAGAGATTGCGATTCCACCGAACGCAGCAGGTGAATTTGCCCTAACGCCCGGTGCGCTGCACATCTGGCCGCGCGCGCGCTTTATGGTGATCGCACTGCCGAATCCTGATCAGACTTTTACCGCCACGCTATTTTTGCAAAACGACGGCGCGATCAGCTTCGCCGCCCTTGATTCAGCAGCAGCGATCGAGACGTTTTGTCAGACGTATTTTCCCCAGCTGATCGAACTGGTGCCGGATTTAACCGAGCAAATTCAAAAACATCCAAAAGGATTATTGGGCACCCTGCACTGCCCAGTCTGGAATTTTTCCGATTGCGCCGTGCTGCTCGGCGATGCCGCGCATGCAATCGTGCCGTTTCACGGTCAAGGCATGAATTGCGCCTTTGAAGATTGCGTCGCGCTGGCAAATTTAATGGGTGCGCCTGATACCGCTGCGGCGGTGCTGCCAAACCATGTTTTGCTAGGGCATTACGCCGCCGCGCGCCGGCCGCAGGCGAAGGCCATCGCGGAAATGGCGCTGGAGAACTACGTTGAGATGCGCGACCACGTCGCGGACGCAGATTTTCGTCTGCGCAAAGCGTTGGAGCAAAAGCTCGCACTCGCGCATCCGAAACATTTCGTGCCGCGCTACGAACTGGTCAGCTTTAGCCACTACGATTACGCTTTGGCGCAATCTCGCGGGCGTTGGCAGAGCGCACTTTTGCACGAATTTTGCGATGGCAAAGTCAACTTGGCAGACGTTGATTTCACCGCCGCCAGCGCGCGCGTTTTGACAGACCTTGCGAAACTTGAGGCATAGCAAATGACCATAAGCCCGGAATTATTACGCTATGCCAGCCTCGATGGCGAATTAGTGGCTCTGGTCAAAGATGTCAAAATGCTGTCAGTGCTGTCCTGGCCGTTAAAAACCCAGACAATATTTTTAGAAAACTGGCGTAAAAACAAAATAAAATTGCCCGAAGTAACCTATAAAAAATTCGATTACTCGGAAAAACGACAATCATTGGAAAAACTGATTGGCAAATGCGATTCAGATCACCCCATCGGTGACTATATAACCCGCACTGCGCAAAGCTATTTATATGCCACGCGTTTATTGGAATCTGCGGGCACCGAAGCCATGGGTGAATATTCCGTGCAACTTTATGGCAAACCTGGTGACACCATTGCAGGCAGCCAAGTTAAAAATACCGAAGCGGCGCAGCATTTTATTCTATCTGCGCGCGAAATTATGCAGGATGGCCGTTTAGCAGAGCCAGACTACTGCTTAAGCGCAGAAACTATGCAATCTGAAATCCAGGCGGAGCTGGATAAATTTTTCGTCAACCACAAAGTGACGGTCACCGTCGACCCAGATTTGGTCGCTAAAGCGGCAGCGGGCCCGACTAAAATTAGATTGCGCGCGGCAACCAGTTTTACTGAATATGATCGGATGCAGCTGTTAGAGCACGAAGCGTTTGTACATTCGCTAACTGCACTTAATGGCCGGGAGCAGCCGTATTTGAAATCGCTAGGCTTAAATTCGCCGCGCATTACCGCGTCGCAAGAAGGTTTAGCGGTTTTCGCTGAATTGGTTACCGGTTCAATTGATCTGGGGCGGATGAACCGGATTTCACAGCGTATTATTGGCATCGATTTAGCTATGAAAGGCGCTGATTTTATTGATGTTTTTCGCTTTTTTATGGATGAGGGCCAAAGCGACTCAGAGGCTTTTACCTCCGCCATGCGGGTATTTCGCGGCGCGCCCTTAACCGGCGGCGTTGCATTTACCAAAGATACGGTTTACTTACACGGCCTGTTAAGCGTGCATACTTTTTTTCGCTGGGTATTCAAGCAGAACAAACTGCTGATGGCGCGGCATTTGTTCGCTGGCAAGATGACGCTGCATGATGTTTTAGCATTTGAGCCATTTTATGAATCCGGCTTTATTATCGAACCACAATATTTACCCCGTTGGGCACAGCGCACCAATGCGCTCGCTGGATATTTATCGTTTAGCCTGTTCGCCAATAAAATCCGCCTGGACCAAATTGAGCGGGAGGATTTGAGATTGGGGGTTTAAACCTTACATCATCCCAGCGCACGGCGGGATCCATGAAACCTGCGCAGCCTAAACTAAAAATATGACCGAAAATAGCCCATGAAAGTACCACCGGCACTAGAAGAATTAATCCACGACGGCATTATTGACACTGTAACGCGTCAACTAAAAAGCGGCAAAGAAGCCTCGGTTTATGTCGTGCGCGCCAGCGGTGAATTGCGCTGCGCGAAAGTTTATAAAGACATGAAACAACGCAGCTTTAAGCAACGCGCACAGTATCAAGAAGGGCGAAAATCACGCGGCAGCCGCGAGCAGCGTGCGATGGGAAAATCCAGCAGTTTCGGTCGCAAAGAAGCGGAAGAACAGTGGAAAAACACCGAAGTTGATGCGCTTTTTCAACTACATCGCGCCGGCTTGCGGGTGCCTAAACCGTTTGGGTTTTACTCAGGCGTATTGATTATGCAAATGCTGGTCGACGATTCCGGCGACAGTGCGCCGCGCTTAAACGATGTCGAGTTGAATCCGGAATTGGCGCGTGATTACCACCGGATATTGATTGAGCAAATTAAGCTCATGCTGTGCGAAGGCCTAATTCACGGCGATTTGAGCGAATACAACGTTTTGGTAGACACCACCGGCCCGATGATTATTGACTTGCCGCAAGTCGTTAGCGCCGCTGGTAATAACAACGCGAAAGGCATGCTTAAGCGCGATATCGGCAACATCACCATGACACTGAGTGCGGCGGCACCCGAACTTGCCCAGACACACTACGCCGAAGAAATGTGGGCACTGTATGAGAAGTCCGAGCTGCGCGCGGATTCGGTGCTCACCGGCAAATTTAAATTCAGCAAAAAAATCGCCAACGTTGCGGAAGTGATGGACGCGATTGTCGATGCCAAGCAAGTGGCACTAATCCGACAGCAGGCGCGCGAAGCGGCTGAACGCGATGAGGATTGATTCAACATGCCATCGCTAACTCAGGGCGCAACGATTTTTCCGGGATCTAAAAAAAACATCCGTTTCCAGCCCTGCGCTTGTTTAGTCACGCGCCAAGGCAAAGGCACAATTGAAACCACGGAATAATGTAAATGTGGCGGCTTTCCAAATGCGTTGCCGGTAGTGCCGACTTCGCCAAGTTCAGTACCCTTTTTATAAAAGCCAAAAGCGCGTACGTTTGATCGTTTCAAATGCGCAAAATAGTGAATACGCCATTTTGGGCCCATCAAAAGCACCACGTTTCCGCCGATACCCATTTCGCCGCGATAGATGACAAATCCCGAAACTGGCGCGATCACCGCTTGCGCAGCGGGTGCGAAAATGTCGATTCCTTTATGTACACCCGATGCGCCCCAGGGTGAGTACCAAAACGAATCTTGGTTCCAATCTGACCGGCGCGCACCGACGACTGGGATCATCGCGTTTTCCGGCACCAGCAAGGGCACGGCAATGAAAATAGCCAGAAGTATTGCGAATACCTTACGTTTTGAACGGGCCACTAACTACCCTCTGAAATTAGGCAACAAACGGGACGGAATCCTAGCGTGTAGTGCGCGCAGGTGCTGACGACACCGCATAATCGCCCGCTATTTGACGCACAAAGGCCCCAATGCGCTTAAACCACATCGAAAGTATCGCCATAGTCTGCACAAACTTGGAAACTGGCATCACACAATATTGTGCGGATTCAAGCCACGCGATCCATACCCGCATGCCTGAATCGCGTGCGTTAGCACTGGGCGCGGCAAAATTGAAAAATGCGCGCTGCGCGCTAATCCGGGGCGTTGAACTTATTGAGTTTAGCGATGCCCGGTGTGGTCTCGCCGACGATGGCGCGAACGCTGTTGTCGCAAGTGATATTGGATTAGGCTGGGCTTGGTTTGAACGCATCGACGGCGCAATTTCACCGATGGTGGCACTACTCAATGCACGAGACGGGGCACTGTCTGCGGCGTTTTATTTGGGTCTAGGCGCCGAGTCGGTCAGCGCGACAGCGGATGCATATCTCGTGAATTTAAGCGCCCATGCATCGCTCAAAATTATGACGTCGAAGCGAACATTTGTTGGGGTGGGCAATTCGCCGTCACTTGCACCGTCAATGAGCGGAGACAGCCCACGCGCCGGCATTTTCTGCGTAAGAATCGCCCGCATCGGCACCCGCGGGCAAACGGGCCCATATCGTGTTCTACGCGGTTTAGATGGCGAACTCATTGAACTCGGATAATCGCCACAACTGGTCACGCACCTGATGATGATTGGATCCGTTGAACTCAGGGGTTGAGCGTGTAGGACGTTGACAACTAGCTGCGCCATATTTGAACCCATTTTTTCTGACCGGTAATTCAGCGCTTCCAATGGAACTTTATCCTTTAGTAGGTAAGCAACAAACAAAATCAAAAGCGCGGCAAAAGCGCGCGTGAAGGATTGCGTCAGCATAGACGACATAAAATTCCCCTGTTTTAGTGTTCGGTGACTTACATTATTCGTGCGCTGGAAAATGGTTTTGCATTTTTTGGTTTTTTATACACAATTGTTTAGTATACATTAAGTTACCTGCAAAAATAACTTGGAATCCGTTACGCCCACGCCCAGGTGGCGGATCAAACGGGCCCAAAATAAAGTGTGGCAGTCCGACCATGAAACTAAATTTTTACCGACGCAAACAAAGTGACGAATTCTTGCGTTAGCATCAGCGATCTGTTCACGGGCCGGTCACGGTGATCGCGACGGACACAACCGAAAATCACGCGTCGTCGTGGTGGATTAAGCTAAAGGAGTCAGGGCGTTATGGCAGTCACGATTGGTGTGTTGCGGGAAACCGCACCGGGCGAACGGCGCGTCGCGCTGGTGCCGGAAGTTGCAAAGAAATATATCGCCTTGGGCGCTACCGTAGTAATGGAAACCGGCGCGGCCAGTGCTGCGCAAATTCCCGATGCTGCCTATGTTGGCGTTGAGTTTTGCGACGCTGCCGCAGTACTTGCGCGCAGTGATGTGCTGCTAAAAGTGCAGCCGCCTACACTCGAGGAAATCGCGCAGCTGCGTGCCGGAAGCTCAGCGATAGGCTACATGCAGCCGCACTTATCCGCCGAGCGTGTAAAAGCGATGCGGGATCGCAAAATTGCCGCGTTTGCAATGGAATTATTGCCGCGCACGACACGCGCTCAAGCCATGGACGTGTTGAGTTCGCAAGCTGGCGTCGCAGGCTACAAGGCGGTATTGATTGCAGCTCAACTGTGCGTCAAGTTTTTCCCGATGTTGACCACTGCCGCCGGCACCATTCGCCCGGCGAAGGTGTTGATCGTCGGTGCGGGCGTGGCAGGCTTGCAGGCAATTGCCACGGCGCGACGCCTAGGTGCGGCGGTTGAGGGCTTTGATGTACGCCCAGAAACGAAAGAGCAAATTGAATCCTTGGGCGCCAAATTTTTGGACTTAGGCGTCAGCGCCGCCGGTGCTGGTGGCTATGCGCGCGAGCTAACCGCAGAGGAGCGCGCCGAGCAGCAAAAGCGCTTGGGCGAATATTTGACCAAGGTCGATGCCGTAGTCACAACCGCCGCAGTTCCAGGTCGAAAAGCGCCGATTATTATCACGAAAGCCATGGTTGAAGGTATGCGTGCAGGCACGGTGGTGGTGGATTTGGCCGCTGAAGGCGGCGGTAACTGTGAGCTAACGCGTCCAGGTGAAACCTATGAATTAAATGGCGTCACGATTGCTGGGCCGCTAAATTTGCCCTCGATGGCACCGCTACATGCGTCGGAAATGTATGCGCGTAACTTGCACAATTTTTTGGTGCTCAGCCTTGCCAAAGGCGGCGAATATAAGGCCAATTTTGAAGATGATTTGGTGCAGGGCACGGCACTGACTTTTGATGGCGCAATCAAACACGAAGCCACCCGCAAAATAGTCGAGGGAAATTAGTCATGAAACGAATCATTTTTGTCACGCTGATGGCGTGCGTAAGCAGCTATGCATTGGCTGGCGACGCCGCCGGCATGAGCCCAATCGATGGCTTTGCCGCACTCTTTATTTTTATGTTGGCCGCTTTCACGGGCCATGAAATTATCGGCAAGGTGCCGGTAATTTTGCACACACCACTGATGAGCGGCTCAAACTTCGTGCACGGCATTGTGCTGGTCGGCGCGATGATTGCGCTGGGCCATGCTGAAACTAACTTTGGCAAAATCGTTGGTTTTATCGGCGTGCTGCTGGGTGCGGGCAATGCCGCAGGTGGTTACGTGGTGACCGAACGCATGTTGGATATGTTTAAGTCCAGCAAAAAACCGGTCGCCAAATCTGAAGGGGCAAAATCATGAACATCACTCTCTTGGTGCAATTGGCCTACTTCGCCGCAGCGGCGCTGTTTATTCTCGGCCTGAAACGCATGAGTTCGCCGGTCACCGCGAAAAGCGGCATTGTCTGGGCCGGGTGGGGCATGGTGGTGGCAACGGTGGCGACGTTTTTCTATCCGAATCTGCACAACCAGGAATGGATGATCGCAGGCATTGTGATTGGCACCGCGATTGCCTGGATTAGCGGTAAAAAAGTTGCGATGACCGATATGCCGCAGATGGTTGCGCTTTATAACGGCATGGGCGGCGGTTCGGCGGCAGCGATTGGCGCGGTTGAGCTTTTCAAAGCCTCGCACGAAGCACGTGCAGCCGGTGCGTCGGGTGCGTTTTCGATGGAAATGGCGGCGCTGAATTTTGGCCCGGTGGTGGCGACGCTTGCCGTGATTGGCGCGCTGATTGGCGCGGTCAGTTTTTCTGGATCATTAATCGCTTTTGCCAAATTGCAGGGCCTAATTGAAAAGCGCTTTGCCCTGCCCGGGCAAAACTTCATCAATGGCCTCATGTTTTTTGGCGCGCTCGGTTTAGGCGGCGCGATCGTGTTTCAGCTGGATCAAAACATCATTTTCGCCTTCTTCGCCGTGTGCCTCGTGTTGGGTGTGTTAGTCACCTTACCAATCGGCGGCGCGGACATGCCGGTGGTGATTTCTTTATACAACGCCTTTACCGGTTTAGCAGTAGCGTTTGAAGGCTATGTGATGCAAAACCCAGCGCTGATTGTTGCTGGTACAGTCGTTGGTGCGGCAGGAACACTGCTTACCCAACTGATGGCAAAAGCGATGAATCGGCCGATTTCCGGCGTGCTGTTCACCAAGTTTGGTGGCGGCGGACAGGCCGCAGGCGAGATCAAAGGCGTGCAGAAAGCCATTGAAGCGTCCGATGCCGCAAGCCTGCTTTATATGGCGGACAAAATCATTATCGTGCCAGGTTATGGTTTAGCCGTCGCCCAGGCGCAGCACAAACTATGGGAACTTTGCCAACAGTTAATCAAGCGCGAAAAAATCGTCAAATTTGCGATCCATCCAGTGGCCGGACGTATGCCTGGACATATGAACGTGCTGCTTGCCGAAGCCGGCGTGCCCTACGATTTGATTATGGATATGGACGAAGTGAATCCTGAGTTTCCCACGTGCGATGTCGCGATTGTGATCGGCGCCAACGACGTGGTGAACCCATCGGCGAAAACCGATAAATCCAGCCCAATCTATGGCATGCCAATCTTGGAAGTCGTCAACGCCAAACAAACGATTGTGATCAAACGCGGCAAGGGCACCGGCTTTGCTGGCATTGAAAATCTGC
>JANNYO010000056.1:0-4005 GCA_031410115.1 Rhodanobacteraceae bacterium
CAAAGCGCGCGCTATGTTGGCAGCAGATGCCGCCCTGCGCGCTGAGTTTGACGCCAAATTGTCCGACCCGATATTCGCCGCATCCAGCGAAGCGCGCTTGAATTTTTTCTATCAGCGCACGGCGTATTTTGATCAAAATTATTTGCGCTATCCGGTGGCGCGCTTAGACGCAGCGGAGTTAGGTGGGTTTTGAACCGGCTGTGTTGACCACCAGGAAGGAATCGCCGACGACGAGACACACGCATTCTTCACCCGGCTTTTGGAGGGGTGTGGAGCGATGCTTTGGGGTCGTGTTACCTACGAGATAATGGAGGCGTGATGGTGCTGGGCGGGCTTACCAATAGCGGCGCCACCTTCAATTCTGTAAAAGCCGGTTTAACCTTTGTATGAGCGGCGCGCTGCTCAAAACTTCGGCGCGCAGGCTCGCGGAAAACGGTACGACTAACGCCTGTGCAGCCGCGCGCTCGCGCTCGCTGGCGGGTTGCAGTGCGATGCGACGTTCGGCGCTGGCAAGTGCGTAGCGCGCGGCTATCCATGGCATGGCGACGCTGCGCGGCTGCCAGCGTGCAAGCTCGGCGAGCGCGCGTGCGGGATTGTGATCGTGTTCTGCCAGCTCTAGCGCCTGCTGCATTAGAATGGGTGAATGCGCACCCCGCCGCACGGCAATTTTTGCCAGCAACGCCTGCGCCTGCTGGTGCTGGGCGTCGCTCATTGGCGTTGCTGCATACGTCCAAAGCAACAGCTGCGTATCCAGTGCTTCCACACTTTGGGCGCCGTCAGCGCTGGCTTTTGATAAATCAATGAGCAGGTTTTTTGCCTCGCTCAATCCTGCATTCACTTGCCCGGCACGAATTTTCATGCGCGCCATACGCAGGCGAAATTTCAGCCCAGTGCTGCTTTGCAAAGCTTGATTTTTTTGCAAAACCGCCAACGCGCGATGCTGCCATTCCAACGCCGCTTTGACGTCACCGCGCTCGTCCAACACATTAGCCAAGCTCGCGTAAGCCAACATATCTTCAAACAGTGGCTCAGCGCTGAGCTTGGCGAAACCCGCCACCATCGCGCGCGCTGTGCCTTCGGCCTGGCGCAGCTTGAGGCCATACACCAGCAAACTGGTGCGCGCGAATAAGGATTGAAAATAGGGCGAAGAATCTGGCCCATGCACTGCTTTTCGGCCCTCGCTTAGCTCGGTTGCAACACGTTCCCAGGCCGGAATATCGCCCAGCTCGCCCAACACAAAGCTCAACGCTTGTAAGGAATCTAATGTACTTGGATGCACATCGCCGAACACCTTGCGCTTAATTGCCAGCGCTTGGCGCAAGTAGCGTTCGCCCAGTAGCGCTTGACCCGTGCGCACCGCCCAAACACCCAGATATTGCAACGCCTCGGCTAATACCGCCTGCTCATTCGGTAATGCCTCGGCGATACCCCGGGCGCGCTCAAACAGTGCGTGCGCAGTGTCAAATTTTTCGTCATGTTGCGCGCAAATACCAATCCGAATCAGGGCGCGTGCCACTTCAACGGAATGTGGGCCACGCTTGAGTTCGTATATAGCCAGCGCCTGTTTGGCGCTTCGCATAGCCTGCGGCCATTGGTTTGCGCCGCCTTGGGCATTTGCCAAGCTCTCCAAAATCTGCGCGCGTTCAAGCTGCTTTTGCTCACCCGTCGGCAGCAAGCTCAATGCCTGTTCTAAACCCGCCAGCGCCGGTTCCGGCATGCCGATCTCTAGATAAATTTCACCAAAGGTGGCAAATAACTTGGCGCGCACGGCTGGCGAATTAATAGCCACATCTTTGGGTGTGTAGGCGCTACGCGCAGCGGTATCGGGCAGGCTAGCTTGCAGCTGGGCGTAGCCTCGATCAACCAAGGCACGCGCGCTCAGCTCTTGACCCAGCGCCTGCGCCGGATCAGCGCCGCGAAAAAGTGCTACCAAATACTTGGTAGTTTGCTCAGCAATTCCTGCCTGCACTTGCGCCATTCGCGCCGCCGACTGCGCCCGGTCACGCTCAATTTTCAACTGCACAGCAAACCAGCTCAGCAGCAAAACAGAGGTAAAAACCGTCAGCACACTCAATGGATTACGCCGCACAAATTTCCAAACCGCATAGCGCCACTCATGGCGCCGACTTTCCAAAGGCCGGTGCTGCAAGAAGCGCGAAATATCCTGCGCTAAGGCCGCCGCACTAATGTAGCGCTCGGCGGGCTCGGTGCGCGTGCACTTCAACACCATATGATCGAGATCACCGCGCAGCCGCGCCGCATCACTGCGAATCAGCGCACTGATCGCCTGGCGCGCATGGGTGCTGGGCCGACGGTCCGTGTGCTCGTGCGTTGCGCGTGCTGATGCCGACTCGATTGCGCGGCGCGCTTCCAATCGGTTGTACATGCTTTCACCCACAAGCAGCTCAAACAGCAGCAGGCCCAAGCCATGCACATCGCTTGCGGTGCTCGCCATGCCGCCGCGCAGCTGCTCGGGGCTCGCGTACGCCAGCGTCATCATACGCTGGGTCGTGACATGTTCGCCGATGGACTGATCCACCAACCGTGCGATGCCAAAATCGAGCAGCTTCGGGCGATTTTGCGCGTCAATCAGCACATTGGCAGGCTTCAAATCGCGGTGCACGATCAAGTGTTGATGCGCGTGATGCACCGCGTCGCAGAGCGCGCGAAACATCTCCAAGCGCAGCGTCAAACTCGGCTGACGCTGGCTAATCCACGCCGTAAGCGTCAGACCTTCGACAAACTCCATGACCAAATACGGCGTGGCAAACGCTAAATCACCATCACTCAGCTCGCCGCCATCCATCAGCTTGGCGATGTTTGGGTGATTCAGGCGCGCTAGTAGCTCGCGTTCACGGGCGAAGCGCGCGCGCGCGGTCGCCTCGACTAAGCCCTGAATGAGTTTGATCGCCACAGTTTGGCTGAAGCTTCCGTCCACCCGCTCAGCGCGCAGCACCACACCCATGCCGCCGCGCCCGATCTCAGCGGTCACTTGATACGGGCCAAAGTGCCGACCGATCCAATGCGTGCCCGCCTGCGTTTGCGCAAGGCTGTGTGCAACGCCACGCACCGCATACAACGGGGCAGAATGCCCACCAGATGCTTCGTCCGCCGCCAGCAGTAGGCGCACCGAATTGAGCAGCTCAGCGTCGCCCTGGGCCTGTGCTGACACAAACTGCGCACGCTCGGCTATAGGCCGTGCCAACGCCGCTTCAAACAGTTCGCGTTGGCGCTTTAGGTCTGTCATGTCCGCGTTAATCTAGTTCAATGTCTGTTTTAGCCAAGCCCGGGCAAAGCGCAAACCGCGTTCGACCGTCGTCAGCGACAGCGTGAGCTGTTCCGCAATTTCGCCCTGCTCCAAACCGCCAAAATAATGCAAGCACAGCATCTGTGCGGTACGTGGATCATCACGCTCCAACTGCACAATTGCCTGTTCAAGCGCTAAAAAATCAATCGCTGCCTGCTCACCGGAATGCCCAGAACGCCCAGCTGAAAGTTGGTCCAAACTGCCCACTAAGACCTTTATCGCATCCCCACCGCGTTTTTGCGCCAGCCGCGCCCGCGCATGGTCCAACAAGATGCTGCGCATATGCATGCTAGCGAGTGCAAAAAGGTGCTGACGATCGCGAGGCGTTACCTCACTGCCCCATAAACGCAGCAACGCCTCATGCAGCAGCGCAGTGGGCTGCAAAGTATGGCCACTGGATTCACGCGCAAACCGCTGTACAGCAAGCGCTTTTAGCCGCGCATACACCAAACTACTGACGCGCTCGCGCGCGACTGCGTCCCCTGCGCGCCAGGCGTTAAGTAGTTCCGTGATGTCCGTCGAGGTCATGCGTACAGAGTACAAAATATTTCACGCGACAGCGTACAGAACTTCTGACTTGGCACCAGAATCAATTAATCCGCCTCGCCGCCTCCGCCTTAACTTTAGCAATCAGTGCGGCGAGGCCATTCTTGCGGGTGATC
Source organism: Rhodanobacteraceae bacterium (assembly GCA_031410115.1). Classification (GTDB taxonomy): domain Bacteria; phylum Pseudomonadota; class Gammaproteobacteria; order Xanthomonadales; family SZUA-5; genus JANNYA01. Next base: position 3,970 of record JANNYO010000056.1, read on the forward strand.
GACAGATTACGACTGAGGCCAATGTTGTCGATGAAG
>JANNYO010000057.1:0-4240 GCA_031410115.1 Rhodanobacteraceae bacterium
CTCAAAACCACCGGCTACGTTGAGTTGAGTGCAAGCAATTCGACCGCTGAAAAATCTTGGATTAGTGGTGGCAGTGGCACACTGGGCGTTGGCGACGGTGCTAATGGCGAAGCACGATTGGGTTTAGATTTCAGCAATGAATCCCGTTTTAGCGCGCACTTGAGTGTGTTGGCACATGCGAGTAGCGCCGTCGACCTGGGCCGCGATGCGGGTGTGATGGACGCTTATTTCGATTATGGCAATGTTAGCGAAGACGGCTTTCGCGTGCGCACGGGCTTAGGCTTTTCCGGCAGCAGCTTTGAGAATGTTGAAGATTTTTGGCAAACGCCATACACCTTAAGTTTGTCCGCACTCAACAGCTGGATCGGCGAAGAGTTTCGTCCGCTCGGCGTTACCGCAACAAAACGATTTTCCGGCGAATCAGGCACAAGCCTGGATTTATCGCTCGGTGTGTATGGCGGTAACGACACCACAGCCGCGCTATTGGCCTGGCGTGGATTTGCGGTACACAATCGCTTGAGCGTTTTCGGCGAATCTTTGCCGCTACTTCCGCTGTCCTCGTTGCGCAACGACTTACCGCGTGGCGGTTTTAGCGCCCAGCGTGATGATGGCAGCCAGCCGCTTGCATGCGATTTAGATGGGCGCCCCGGTTTTTTGCTGCGCGCGCGCCAAAGCTGGGCCGGTGGCGGTCACATCAATGTGTTTTTTACCGACAACCGAGGCGATCGAGAGTTGCACGGCGATGAATATGCTTGGCACACGCGCTTTGGCGTACTCGGCTTTGATCAACCGTTAAACGAAGAATGGACGTTGCTGGGTGAAGTGATGCGCGGGCGCACGAATATGGGTTTTCCGCCCGGGGCAAACGTCGCATTCGACTTCGATGCAAGCTATCTGGCAATTAGCCGCAGCGTTGGCCTTTGGACCCTAACCACACGCGCCGAAGCCTTTCACATCAATGAATTGGATCGCTCAGCCGGTGAGCAAAACACACAAAATGGCGTCGGCGCTACGTTCGCAGTTTTGCGCAACGCCGGCGATTGGCGACTGGGCTTTGAAGCGCAGTATTTTGATATCAACCGCCCCGGCAACGCCGAATTTAGCGGGGACAGGCAGCAAGGCCGCACACAGATTAAAATTTTGGCGCGCCGCTATTTTTGAGCGACACGGCAAATGAGTCTCGCCGAAAGGCGACACGGCAAATGAGTCTCGCCGAAAGGCGACACGGCAGATGAGTCTCGCCGAAAGGCGATACGGCAGATGAGTCACTCACGCGCAGGCAGCTTGCTACTAAAAATTAAAAAACCGCGCCATTTTGGCGTCCTCGCGCTCATGCCACCGGTCCAGCTTTTCTTGCTCAGCAATCATGGATACGATTTGATCGACACCAGTCGCACGCCGCGCTGGGTCGTTGAGTTGCGCGATTGAGGATTCCAAATGATGCTGCACGTGGCGCAGCTGTTTTTTAGTTTGATTGATCACGCGGTCAAAGTCAGCGACTACCGGTGCCCGGCGGCTTGGTTGGATATCGAACGCGTCCACAAGTGCGCCGATAACCCCGGTTTGCTGCGCCTTCAAAGTGTCCAGCTGCTCGCGGAGAATTTGGTTGTATTGCGCCAAACGCGCGTCTGGCACTGCGCCTAAGCTTGCGGCACTGATATGTTCTACTTCCATTTGCAGCGTCAAAAGTGCCAATAAGTCCCTGTTTTGATAGGCAATATTGATGCGCTGCATGAGTGCGGTTTTCGCTTCACGCAGTGTTGGATCTGACTCGCGGTCGGGGTGTAGGCTGCTGGCTAATTTGCGATAAATATCGCGCAACGATTGCGTCAGCGCATCGCTATCGGCTTTGCGGCGCGCATCGCTTGCTTGCTCGCGCTTATTGCGTTTACGCGGCGGTGATTGTTCTTGTTCATTGCGCTCAACGCGCTCGTGGGTGCGCTGAATAAGATCTTCAAAGTCGACTGCGCCTTCCCGATCGACCATTTCCTCGCCGTACAAATTGCTCAGCATGTCCTCGGCAATTTCCAAATCTATTTCGCGTTCTTCATCGCGAATGCTGGCAAGGCTATCGTCGCTGTGGCGGTCGTGCAGGGCGTGCAGCTCAGCATTGTCAGGGTCGGTTTGTAAGAGCGTACGCACCAAATGCAAAATATATTGGGTTAGCGCACGCTTGCGCCGCACTGTCATTTTCAAACCGGCAGGCACGCTAAACAGCAGGGCTTCCACAGCCAGCGCGAGCGCAAACTGCTGCTCCTGAACCGGCTTTGCGAGTGCGATAACTTCCAGTAGATGCCGCTCGCGCAGGCGTTGGCTTTCGCTCGTCCACACCGCGAGCTCGGCGCGCGCTGCGGCAATTTGCTCAAGTAATAGATTAAATTTCTTTTGTGCGGCGCTCAGATTTGCAGCAGCAGGGCGAATGCGCAGGCTGTTGCGTTCGCTGCTGGAAAGTTGGGTTTCAAATTCAAAGTGACTTTCTTGTTGCGGGTTTTTCATTGATTACAAACTTCATTTGGGCGAAAAAAAAGCGCTCGCGCGCTTTTTTTATTTCTAAGAATAACTTTCAACCAGCCCTGTTGCGACTGAACAAAAACGCGCTAAGGCCGAGGACCCCGGCAATCAGCAGCATTAAGCCGGTGATGCTCAGCGTTGGCGTTGGAATCAATACCGCAGCCGGTCCAGCACTAACGGTAGTACTGAGGTTGTAAGTGAATGGTCCACCAGTGGCAGGTGCAGTAGCACTGCAGCTCAAAGTACCGGTGAAGGTGCCAGCAGCAATGCCGGTGTAGCGCACCGTTACCGAACCTGTGGTGCCAACGACGAGCGCCAATGGGCTAGGCGTCACGGCATAGCCAGTGCCCGTCGTGGTGCAGTTCAGCGAACCGCCACCCCCGGTAACATTGAAACTGAGCGGGGCAGCAACAGCGGTGCCTGGTGTCGCACCCGCACCATATCCAGGAAGAGTGATCGGCGTGCCTGAGGCAGTTACAGCTGCAATCACGCTGCCACCAACCGGGCCACCAACAACGGCTACTGAGCAGAAGTCACCGGTATCTGCGGCGCCGCGATCACCGACGCAGACCGTCCAACCGGCACCCGCAGCGTCGCCATCAAAAGCTGCCAATGCGCCCGCCGGGATCGTTGCGCCTGGATCAGGTTTGTAGTCGCAAGGACTCGCTAAGTCGATGCAAATTGTTTGCGCAGAAGATAGCGCGGGCACCGAGCCCATGGTTTCAGCCGATGGCACAAATGCATCACCAAATCGAATAGGTGCCGTATTCAGTAAATTCGAACTATCACCACCTGGGCCTGCGGCGCCTAAATCGTCGGTTTCTGCGGCCCCTGGGCGACTCACTAAGGTCACGGTCTTGCTGCCTGCTGGGTTGCGCACTTTAATGACTAAGTCGCCGGCCCATGTATGGGTCAAGCCTAGCGAAAGCGCCAGATTATTGACGGTACCGGTGCCAGTGGAAAACGTTTTACAAATCGCTTGGGCCGGGTCAAAAATATTGCCGCGATACAAATTGTCCGGGATAGGCTGGCAAACGCTGCCATTAGGCGTGGGTCCACTAGAGATTGAAGGCGTGCCATCTTTGGTGTCAGCAAAGGCGACGCCCGTGAGTGCTAGGGCGGCTAAAAGTATTTGTGGCTTCATAAATTGGATTCCCAGATGGTCAATACGCAAGTGGACAGGTGAGGTACGCGGAACAGTCTAGCGTCAAGGCGATGCGGCAAGTGAGTCTTCGCTTGCGAACACGGCAGATGAGTCTTGCCGGAAGGCGACGCGATGGCAGAGTCTAACAAAGTATGAATTTGATTTAAAACAATTTTTAACATTTAAAGCTTGGAAAAAATCAACGTGCCATTCGTCCCACCAAAACCAAACGAGTTGCTCATCGCTACTTTAATCGGCACGTGTCGAGCCACTAATGGCACGAAGTCCAAATCGCAGTCTGGCGACGCCTCGGTTAGATTTGCGGTCGGCGGTACGATGCCGGTGTGCAATGCCATCACGCTAAAAATGGCCTCGACACCACCGGCGGCACCGAGCAAATGCCCGGTCACCGACTTGGTTGAGCTAATCATCAGCTTGTAGGCATGCGCGCCCAGGCAAAGCTTCATTGCCTTGACTTCGGCGGCGTCGCCCAGTGGCGTTGAGGTCGCATGCGCATTCAAGTAATCCAACTGATCAACATTGAGTTTGGCATCGCGCAGCGCATTGTCCATCGACAGCGCCGCG
>JANNYO010000058.1:0-8786 GCA_031410115.1 Rhodanobacteraceae bacterium
CAAGGCGTGGGCTTTGTGGATTCATAACGGCCGGATCCACCAGGATCAAGTTGCCTTCGATGCCCGCTTGCAGCTGCCACTGCTGAACCTGGCCGGGGCGCACGAACAATAAACTTCCTGGTTGCAGCCGGATGCTAGAAAAGTCGATCAAATGCGTGCCGCAGCCGCGTTTGATCAGCAGCACTGGGACGTCATCGAAACCATCGCGCCCAAGTCAGAGCACAAGAACAACAACGGCAAGTTTGGTTTCTGAGCGATGCGGTCGCTCAAGATGAAGCCGGCCTGGGGTGTCAAGTGCATATCCAGAGTGCAAAAACTGCAGAACAACGACTAAGAACTAAAACGAAACCGCGCATCAAAAACATGCACAACCGGCCCGCTTAGGATGACCTGCCCCTCATCATCGGGCCAGCTGACGGTCAAGTCGCCGCCCGGCATCTGTAAGGTAACGACGCGTTCGCTTAAGCCTAGGCGGATCAAATTGATCGCCGCGGCACAAGCGCCGCTGCCGCAGGCCAAAGTTTCACCGGCGCCGCGCTCGAACACGCGCAGTTTTGCTTGGGTGCGCGACAGCACTTGGCAAAAGCCGACATTGACGCGCTCGGGGAAATCGCTGTGGCTTTGCAATGCTGCACCGATGCGCTCGACTTCGGCGTCGGCGACGCTGGGCAGCAAAATAGTGGCGTGTGGATTGCCCAGGCTTAGGCTGCAAAATTCAAGCCGATGCCCAGCAACGTCGCTTTGATAACTCAAGGCCGGCGCGGCGCGGTTTAACGGAATGCGCGCGGGCAAAAATTCTGGCTGGCCCAAGCTGACGCCGATTTGCCCGCTCGCGCTTAATTCGACGCGCACCATGCCCGCCGGCGAGGCCAAATCAAACGGTGCGTTCAAACCGTGGCGCTGCATCAACCACCACGCCACCGCGCGGGCGCCGTTGCCGCACTGCTGGGCGGTGCTGCCATCGCAGTTGAAAATGAGATAGCCAAAACCACTGTCAGCCGATGCGTTTTTGCTCACCACCATCAGCTGATCAAAACCCACTGCCGTGTGCCGGTTCGCCATCGCAACCGCAAGCTCTGCGAAATCAATTGCCGACGTTTGGGCGAAATCTTCAATCAAAACAAAGTCATTACCCGCGCCGTGCAGCTTGGCAAAAGCGATTTCAAGCATGGACAAATGCAGGCGGAGCATCGTTCGGCTTGAGCGGGCCTTTGTTGCCGCAGCCGGTCAAACTAACAACGGTCGAGCTTAAAATCAAAATGAAGCTCAACCTAACAAATAGGCGTGTTTTCGTTCGACATCGGTGCATTGCCGTCTACAAATCAGGGAAAGGTCGGCAGTATACGGCGACTTTTGTAACCCAGGATAGGTATGAGCGCGATCAATCAAGTGCAATTAGAAACCGGCCCCGCGCCCAGTTGGGGGGTGATTTGGCTGCATGGTTTGGGCGCCGATGGCCATGATTTTGAGCCGATCGTGCCGGAATTGGTCGGCAAAAATTGGCCGGCAATCCGCTTTGTCTTCCCGCATGCGCCGGTGCGGGCGGTCACGATCAACGGCGGGGCGCGCATGCGGGCTTGGTATGACATTAAAACCTTGGACCGCGCAGCCCTTGGCGAAGCGCCGGGTATTCGCGAGTCGATTGCGCTGATCACGGAAATCATTGGCAATTTTGCCGCCCAGGGCATCGCGGCTGAGCGTATTTTTGTGATTGGATTTTCCCAAGGAGGTGCGTTGGCGCTGTCAGCGGCGCTGCGTTTCCCAGAAAAACTAGCAGGCGTGGTGGCGCTGTCTTGTTATCTGCCGCTGGCAGAATCTTTGGCCTCTGAGGCCGACCCTGCGAATGCCAGCGTCCCGGTTTTTATGGCGCATGGTGTGCAAGATCCAGTCGTGCCAATGGCGCTTGGCACGATGAGCGCCGAAATTCTGCGCGCTCGTGGTTTGACCGTCGATTGGCATCAATACCCAATGCCGCATTCGGTGTGCGCTGAGGAAATTCGGGATTTGAGGGCTTGGATGGCGGCGCGTTTGGGGGTTTGAGCAAGCCTTACAGCGATAGCTCAGCGGGCAGCGGCACGCATTGCGTCCATAATATTCATCGTTTCCATACCAACAGTGGTGACGCGCATGAGTAGATCGATGGTTTTTTCTTTGTAGTCGCAAAATCGGTAGCTATTAAATTGCGCGCGGATTGTTGGGTCTTTGGGCTTTTTCTCTTTGTGCTGATCGAGTATCCAATCCAGCGCGCTGCGATTGCCAAGTTTGTATAACCACGCCTGTGCCGGGATACCGCGAAGCGTGGTTTCGCTGTCCAAAGTAATGCTGCATGTTGCCGGGTCGCTGCGCAGAATAACCTTCGGATTAAGCCCAGCAGCGCGTGAATTTTCGTCGCTAATGTCCGTGCGTCGGAGCGGATAGGGTTCGACGCTTTCGTAACCGATATGCAGGGCAATCAATTGCTCGCCCCAGGCGGCCCACTGCCAAAAATCACGATAAAACGGCATGCGGGGGAATTCGCGCTTAAGATTCTGCGCATATTTTTCCCGATAAATTGGGTCGTGCAGTACCGCGTAGCAATAATGGAAGATGTCTTGTTTCGACAGTTTTTTGGCCTTTTTTCCGGGCGCAGGTTTGTAGTGCGCACCGAATTGTTTGAGCGCCCAATCGGTGATGTTGTCTTCGCGATTGCCGGCGCTGTCGTAGCGAAACCGTGCCAATGTTTGCGTTTTCTCTAGGGTGTCGTAAGAGGGCAGCGAATCGAGTGCAAGTGTCTGAAAGGGTTTTGACGAAGGTGCGCCACTAATTGCCAACGCTTGATTTGCCTGACCGATTGGAAACAGTTGCTGTTGCAAATACTGCATTTCATTTAGCTGCTTACTGAAGTACAGCATGCGATTGCTAAATGGGCGATAGGCGCTGGTGACACAGAGATTTTTGTCGAGCGCGTATTTAGTTCCTTTTTGAAGGTCAGCTTTAACCGCTCGAGTCCATTTAATCGTTGAATCGGGCGAATCTAATAACTTGCCCGGAGCTTGACGAACATCGCTAGCATTTGCGGTACGGGTGCGCACCTCATTGTAAGTTTTAATAAAAAAACGAAGTTTTCGCTCAAGCGCCGCTTGATCAGACCCATAAACCCATTCATCGCGAGCCGTTACGACGCCCAACGAATACAGCTTAAAAATTGCACGCTCCTTCGCCGCAGTCTTCGCGGCCTTGGTTTCCTTTGCAGCAAGCGGGATAAACGAATCAAAATCGTTGTGTGTCAAATTCAGCCAATTGCCCGCAGGGTCGGGCTTGACTTCATCAAAACCGATGCTGCGCATAACCTGACTGGACAAAAACGCCAGTTTTTCTTCCGCACTTTCCATCTCTGGGCGGCGCGAATAATAAATACGTGCAGGTGCTTTGACTTTAGTTGCCGCCTTGCGTTTAACCATAAAACTGATGGCAACACCGGTTTGGATGCCAAATACATTATGTTTGGTACCGCTCAAGCGCGGGTTGGCACGTACGTCGCCGCCTAGATCGACGATATAAATGGCGTCAAATTCCTGCGCTACGGTTTTGCGGAAGCCATCAAAGGTGCGGCTTTCAATAAAACTGCGATTAGTAATAAAAGCAAGCACGCCGTTTTCATTTAAGCGATCACTCGCCCAACGGAAAAACCGCGCGTACATATCATAGAGTTTGGTTTTTTGCGCAGTGCTGGCATCAATGTAAGTGTGTTTGATACGTTGATCGATGCTGGCGTATATGCGGTTTTTGTTATTGTCATTTTCGTTCGGTTGATTCGCGTAATAAGGCGGATTACCAATAATGACACTGATGCGTTTGCTATTTTGGCGCTTGATGCGGGCGACGTTTTCCTCGCTCACGCTGCCGAATAAGTCTAAGTTTGTGCCCACCGCTGATGTGTGCAAGCCAACATTATCTAAGGTATCGACAAAACAAAGGCTCGGAAACTCTTCATAGCTGCCGCTGATTGCGGCGTAGGTCGATTCGATATTTAGATTGGCGACGTAATACGGCAAAATGGCCACTTCATTGGCGTGCAGCTCGTGCAAGTATTTGTGTTTAAGCTTTGCTGGTTGACCACGAAAATGTTCCAGCAACTCACAGATAAATGTGCCGGTTCCCGTCGCTGGATCAAGTATGTCCACATCTGAATCAATCAAATTTTTGCCGAAAAATTTCTCTGTCAGCCAATCCGCGCCGTCAATCATAAAACGCACGATTTCATTGGGTGTGTAGACCACGCCTAGGCGATCGGCGGCTTTGGCGTTGTAGACTTTGTAGAAGTTTTCGTAAATAACTTTAAGAAAGGTCTGCTTTTCGCTATGACTGGAAATTTGTGCGGCAGCGGCGCGAATAGCGGCGTAATAGCTTTCCAAGCCCTTGAGCGTTTGTTTTTTTAAGGCACCGGTAAAAAATGCGCTTTCTAACGCATACAGTTCGCGCGCGACATTGTTGTACTGATGAAATTCACTTTCATCAAAAACTTTAGCGAATATTTCTTCAGTCAAAATATGTTGAATCAACATTTCTCTGACATCGGCCGCAACCAAGCTCGGGTTGATAGCATCTTGCGCATGCAGCAAAAACTTCGCCTCGGCGGCGCGAAAGTCTGAGTTTTTCTGGTATTCCGCTGCAATCATGGCACGCAGCGCGTCAAGCACAGCGGGTAGATCAAGCTTGAATTGCACAACTGCGGCGCGAAAGCCGGCAATTTCGACACGCTCAAAACTAAAAAACAGCTTAAGCAACTTGGACAGTGCTGCGGTATCTGTCATATCGCAGCGCAGCACCTCCTGGCGGTTTTGCCAAAGCACGGCGCTAGCATCGTCGGTGAAAATAATATTGTCCTGTGGATAGCCTTTGCGAAATTTCTTGGCTATCTCATCATCGATATTGTCATCGGCGTCCTTCGCTTCCCAAAAGCCCAAGGGCATGCGTAATTCGTGCAAGAGCGCGCCATCGACCGTGATGTTGGTTTTTGTCGGCGTCTTGAGTGGATATTCTGCCAAAAACACGAGGTTGTGCTGCTTTCCCCATGCCTTGAGCAGGTCTTTAAACGCCTCACGCATGATCGTTTCACGACGACTACCACTGATTTTTTTGATCAAATCAAGTTGTTTTAGGTAGTCGTTGATGATGAGTTGACTCATGCGTCTGCTTCGGTTTGAGTAGAACTGCGCATGGTATCCGACTCATTTGCCGTGTCGCCTGTTCGGCGAGACTCATTTGCCGTGTCGCCTGTTCGGCGAGACTCAACTGCCGTGTCCGCAAGCGGAGACTGACGCCCCAACCATTTTCCAGCCATTCGCACCAACGACGCGTCGGCACTGGCATCAGCCGCCAACTCGGCAATATTCACCCAAGCCAGTGCCAAGCTTTCGTCGCTGAGCGCGAAATCCTCAACACTTGCGCGCACGACAAAACGCACGTCCCAGTGAATGTGCGCGGCCTCAAATTTTGCGTCACCGAGAACCCCGCGCGCTGGAATTTCGTGTGCGTCTAGATCAAAAATTTCCGGGTCAATCGACAAATTAGTCAACCCAGATTCCTCTTCGGCCTCGCGCAAAGCGACATTCGCCAAGTCTTGATCGCCATCCGCATGCCCGCCCAATTGCAGCCAGCGGCCTAGCTTTTTGTGATGCGTCAACAGCGTGCGCTGGCCATCAATGCTCACCAGCCAGCTCGACGCGGTGAAATGCCCCGGTGGGTGCGCGCGCAAATAGACGTCCAGATGTGAGGCGGCGAATTCGGCAAAACGCTGAATCACCTTTACGTCATCGTGGTAGCGCGCCAACAGCGCGGAAAAACGGCGCTCGGCGGGAATTTGTCTGGTCATCGTGAATTTTGCTTGCCGCTAGAGCTTTGGCTCAAGTATGGTACGGATCGGGTTTTCAAACGAATGTAAAAAAGGGAAAGTTAATGGCGAACACATCGAACCTTGGGTTCTTTTCGCGTCTACTGCTGCGAAAAACGGTTGAACAGGTGCAGCGGGAAACCGAAACCAGCACGCTGAAGCGAACATTGGGCCCGTGGAATCTGGTATTTCTTGGCATCGGATGCATTATTGGTGCAGGCATTTTTGTGCGTACCGGCAGTGCCGCGTCACTACACGCCGGCCCTGCGGTATTGATCTCGTTTTTAGTTGCTGGCGTCGTGTGTGGCTTGGCCGGGCTTTGTTACGCCGAATTGTCGTCAACCTTGCCGGTTTCTGGTTCGGCCTACACCTACAGCTATGCCACGGTCGGTGAATTTGCCGCCTGGATTATGGGCGGCTTATTGCTGCTGGAGTATGGCTTGGCGGCGTCCGTCGTCGCGGTCGGGTGGTCCGGGTATGTCGTTAGTTTATTGGGCAATTACGGCATCGTTATTCCCCCGGAACTGACCGGGCCGTATGGACATGAAGTCATGCGGGATGGCGCAGCGCTGCTGGGCAGCGATGGCAAAGCCATCACCTCGCTTTTTAACCTGCCTGCGTTCTCGGTTTGCCTCGCCCTTGCCGGGCTGCTGATTATTGGCGTATCGGAAAGTGCCAAGGTCAACAACATTATTGTGGCGATCAAAGCCACGGTGATCATTGCCTTCATCATTATCTGCGGCTGGTATGTGATCCAGCATTTCGACACGCTTAAATCAAACTGGGATCCGTTTATTCCACCCGCAACTGGCAAAGACGGCGAATTTGGTTGGGGCGGTATTTTCCGCGCATCCTCCATTGTGTTCTTCGCCTACATTGGCTTTGAAGCGGTTTCCACCGCCGGGCAAGAATCGAAAAACCCGAAGCGCGACATGCCGTTTGGCATTATCGGCTCACTGGTGATCTGCACGGTTTTGTACATTTTAGTGTCAATCGTGATGACGCTAATCGTGAACTACAAAATGCTCAACGTGCCAGATCCAGTCGCAGTCGCTGTGGATGCACTGGGGCCAGCCTGGGGTTGGTTCGCAAAAACCGTGAAGATCGGCGCGATTATTGGTTTGACCTCGGTGATTTTGGTGCTGATGTACGGGCAAACCCGCATTTTCTACACCATGGCGCGTGATGGCTTGTTGCCAAAAGTGTTTGCCACCGTGCACCCGAAGTTTCAAACACCGTGGGTCAACACTATCCTGGTCGGTTTAATTACCGCGATTGCGGCGGCGTTTTTTGACATCAACACTCTTGGCGATATGACCTCGGTCGGCACCTTAGCGGCGTTTGGCATTGTGTGTATGGCAGTGATTTGGCTGCGCCGAACCCACCCAGATATTCCGCGTGGCTTTCGCGTGCCGCTGTATCCAGTGGTGCCCATACTCGGCATTGTTTCGTGCTTCGCGTTGATCTTCACCGTCGAAGCCCGCGTGCTGATGTTCTTTGCTTGGTATGTGCTGGGCGCGATTGCACTGTACTTCGCCTACGGCATGCGCAACTCACGCCTGCAAAATGGCGATGCGGTTGAGTAACGATTGATCTTGGAGTATCAAAAAACGGCGCATTGATTGCGCCGTTTTTTTGGCTGAATAGTTCGCCCGCGACCAGCTACACATATAAATCAAAATCACAGCTTGCACCGGGAAAGCGTCTCGTTTTTTCGCGCTGCATTCCTAGCTTTGATAACACCCTTACCGAGGCGGTGTTTTCTGGAATCACCAGGCCAATGATGCGCGGCAGCTGCAGCGCGGTTTTGCCATATGCGTACAGCGCTGCGGCACTTTCGCTCGCCAAGCCTAAGCCCCAGTAACGCGCAAGAAAGCGATAGCCGATATCGACTTCGTGATTGAAGGCTTCCAGGCGCTTCAGGCCGCAAAAGCCAATCAATTCGTTGCTTTGCTGATGCACGCAGGCCATTCGACCAAAGCCGTGCAGCGCATAATCGCGCAAAGGCCGCGTGCGCAAAATCTCCAGCGCCTCATCAACGGTAGTCACCGGTTTTTCATCGGTGTAGCGCAACACCGATGGATCAGATACCAGGGCCAAATAGGCCGGTGCATCGGCTGGCGTGAATGGGCGCAGGGTTAAACGTTCGGTGCGCAGTGTCGCTAAACCTGCGTCGGTGAACTTGTGTGGGCTAACAATGGGGGTTTCACTAGCGGTCATGCGGATCAGTCCTGGATAAAGAGTTACGCGTTTTTCTGGTTTAACAAGAAACTAACACCCTCCGTGCCCGCAATTTGCCACAATTGCACATGCGAAATCAAAAATTATCCAGGCTTGCTTGGCTGCCATTTGTTTGCCTCAGTATTCCCATGGCAGCCATTGCAGCGCCACCGATCAGCAGTGAACTTGCCGGCTACACGATGGCACCGCAAGCGCTATTTGCTCCGGATGTGTCGGATGCAGCCGCTGCGACTACAGACTTAGGCGCAGCCTCAGGCCTGACCGAAAACTTGCTTCAGCGCGCGCGCAGTCAGCTCAATACGATGTATCACTTTGGCGGCACTAGCCCGGCTTCGGGCTTTGATTGCTCAGGTTTTGTCGGCTGGGTGTATCACGATGTGGTGCGCGACCCGCTGCCGCGGATGGCGAATGATCTTTATAAAATCGACGCACCACGGGTGTCATCGGCGGGTCTAGCACCCGGGGATCTGATGTTTTACCGCATCACCGGCGGCAAAGTTTCCCACTAGCGACTGGGCGGCCATTACCGCCGACGTGCGTACTGCGCTGTTTAACAGCCAAACCTCGTTTGCCACGCCCACCGTGCAAGGTGCAAAGCTAAAAAGCATCGTGATGAACTTAACCGGCGGGCCACGACCAATTTTTAACGAAGGCTTTGGCAACAGCGGCCTGC
>JANNYO010000059.1:0-1395 GCA_031410115.1 Rhodanobacteraceae bacterium
AATAAAACCGATATCGGTTGGGGCCACCAAATCCGTTCGTATGTGTTGCAGCCCTACCAATTGGTGAAAGATCTGCGCACCGGCTACGAAAGCACCAACCCGTCGGCAGTGCTCGACGGTGATATCGAAGGCTTTATGGAAGCCGCATTGGCCTCAAAAATCAAAGGCGCTGACGGTGTTGAGGTTAGTGATCTCGATTAAGTTATTCTAAAGTAAGTGTAATTTTTTCGAGGTGTTTTGGCATTTTTAGCATTCTGTCGTTGGTTACAAATGCGGAGCACTCAGCATCTAACGCCGTAGCCACATGAATAGCATCAGGCGTTTTAAGGCCATATTGGGCGCGAAAGAGACTGGCGCGGATATAGATTTCGCGTGTTGTCGGAACCAAGTGAAACGCGCCGCTTTCCTCGATAAAACGGCGATAAAATGCAATGGTTTCCATTTTTTCGAGACGAAACGCTGGCACTAACACTTCGCATAGTGTCAACTCACTCGTAAAAATTTCTGCTTCACGGTTTGCGAGTGAATTACTAATTCCGTTTAGGCCTGAGGCCAACTGAGGAAACCCCTCTGCTAGATAGATAAAGATGTTAGCGTCAAAGTAGACACGCCTGCCTTTTATTTGTTCCCTTATTCCCATTGAGCACGCGCAGCGGAGATGTAGGCATCGACGTCTTGCGGCGACATAAAAATCCCTTTGGCCGAGCCGATGTAACCTGAAATATCGATTCCCGGCTTTTTTTTGTTCTCTGCAACGTTAGGTCGAAGGGTCACGTCTTGTGGCTTCAAAACAATATTGCCATCCGCGATAGTCACCTCAAACAAATCACCGGGACGCGCTGATATCCGTTCGCGCAATTGAACGGGGATCGTAACTTGCCCTTTTTCTTTCAACTTCACTAGCGACATTAGATTTTCCAACAGTGGTAAAGTACGACTGTAAGAATATCCAACTTGGCGGGCTTGTCAATTGAAGCTTAAAGCAGATCAACCACCTTGCGGCCCGTTCTTAAAAACGGGGCAGGGTCGTGGGCATTGTCGCCTTTGCGCACTTCAAAATGCAAATGCGGGCCGGTGCTTCGGCCTGTTGAACCAACAGCGCCAATTGTTTGGCCAGCATAAACGCTGTCCCCCAATTGCACTTTGATATCGCTCATATGGGCATATTTTGATGTCCAGCCGCTGGCATGCTTGATCTCAACCATATTGCCGTAACCGCCGCTGACACCAGCATGAATAACAACGCCGGCCGCGCTGGCTTTTACGGCAAGACCGGTTGGCCCGCGAAAATCCATTCCGGAATGAAAAGCTCTGGTTCCAAGCAGCGGGTCAGTGCGGTAGCCGAAACTGGAACTGACCTGTTGCCCGGGCAACGGAGTCATAATCGGATAGCCG
>JANNYO010000060.1:0-2934 GCA_031410115.1 Rhodanobacteraceae bacterium
TCATCTTCAAAATGCAGGCCATCAATCACCAAGGCGAGCACATCCACTTCGGAAATCGCTTTCGCAGCGGTGCGGTTCAGGCTTTTATTGAGCGCGCGCGGGGTCTTTTGATGGATGCCCGGGGTATCGATAAAGATCAGCTGTGCATTTTCATCGGTCGCCAAACCTAAAATACGGTGCCGCGTGGTCTGCGGTTTGCGCGCAGTGGCGGCCAAATGCGCGCCAATCAGGGCATTCAAAAGTGTCGACTTGCCGACGTTTGGCCGACCAATCAGGGCAATAGTGCCGCAACGAAAGCTCATATTTTTTGATCCAAATTTTGCAGGGTTGAATGATTTGGCAGCTTGACCTGAATCCGTGTTCGCAAAGTCTGTAGCATCGTCATCGCAGCCGCTTGTTCCGCCCGACGCAAGCTGCTGCCGCGCCCGGAACTGGTCGCCGCGGCGAATTTTACGGTTGCAGCGATATCGCAATGCACCAAAAACTCGCGATTATGGTCGAGCCCAAAGGTTTCGATCAGCACATAAACAGGCAAACCCATCGCACGATCTTGCAGCCATTCCTGAAGCTGCGTTTTTGCATCTTTGCTGCGCGCTTTTTCAATCGCAACCGGCATGGCAGCGGTAAGCATCGGCTCCAACAGAGTGCGCATCGCAGGCAAACCGTGGTCAAGATAAATCGCGCCGCAAAGCGCCTCAAAGGTATCGGCTAAAATGGAGTCGCGCCGGTAGCCGCCGCTTTTAAGTTCACCACTGCCAAGAATTAAGTGATCACTCAAGTTTAGTTCACGTGCAAAAACGGCTAGCGAGGCTTCGTCTACAAGGTTTGCACGCATACGCGTCAACTCGCCTTCACTCGCACCAACTTGGGTTCGAAACAGGAGTTCGGCACACACCATATTGACCAAGGCATCGCCCAGGAACTCAATCCGCTCGTAGTTGTCTTTGCCAGCGCTGCGGTGGGTCAGCGCTGTTTGCAAAGTCTGCGCGTGCGGTGGTGTTACGCCACGTTGCTTGAGAGCTTGTTCCAGGCTAGGCAGCCGGGCCACCCAGTCGAACCGTATGTGCAAATTTAACAACGAAATCAATGTTGTAAATAAAACTCGTTCGATACTCGTAAGAGCAGGTCATATTTGCACCATTTTTCTTCTCTAAGGTTAAGCAGGTGCGCTTTGGTGTTTCGACATAGCTAATGTTGAACCGGCGTTCCATCGAATTCCACGCGTTGGTTATCGTGAAGTTCGCCGCTCCAGACTCTAGCGCCATCTCATTCATGCACGACTTGACCGAATTAAACTCGGAGTAGGCAGGAAACAATTTCGCGCCAATGATGAAAAAGAAGCTCACTACCGCCAATACCACGAGAAATCCCATTAGGGTAATGCCGTGTTGACTTGTTTTTCCGTGTCGCCTTCCGGCGAGACTTGTTTGCCGTGTTTGCACCTTCATAACTTGCTCCAATTTTGAGTTATCGAACTTTCGTGCCAATTCTATTCCAAGCGACGACACCTTTGCGCTGCCAATCCCAGTGCATCCAAATAAAACTTGCGCGACCCATCAAATTTTCTTCTGGCACGAAGCCCCAATCGCGGCTGTCGGAGCTACCGTCCCGGTTGTCGCCCATCATAAAATAGTAACCCGCAGGTACGGTCCATTCACCGTTGAGCTGCGGGTAAGGCGTTGTTAGAGACTGGTGCGTCACGCCCATCAAATTTTCGCTCTGCAAAACCGCATCGAGTGGCGCCGCACTGGACGCTTCGCTGGCGTAGTTGCCAATCGGCGTGTGTGGTATCGCTTCGCCGTTAATTTGAAATTCGTGGTTTTGATAGGTGATTCGGTCGCCCGGCAATCCCACGCAGCGTTTGATAAACGTGGCGCCAACGATTGCCACATCCTTCGCACGCGCTTCGGGCGGCATCGGATAATCAAACGCGGGGGTTCGTGCTGGGCGACGAAAAATCACTACCTCACCACGTTTAGGCTCGCCCAGCGCGATTATCTTTTGATTGGTAACCGGCAAACGTAGTCCATAGGCAAATTTGTTGACGACAATAAAATCGCCTACCAGAAGTGTTGGAATCATTGAACCGCTGGGGATTTGAAAGGGCTCAAACCAAAAGGATCGCACCACCAACACGATCATTAAAACTGGGAAAAACGCCTTAGATTGCTCGGTCAACCAGGATTCTTTTTCAGCAAGTTCGCCCTCAGCAACCGCCGCATTACGCAACTTGCGTGCGCGCGCGAAAAAAAGTGCGTCAATCAGCCAAATCAGGCCAGAGAACAGCGCCAAAATTGTCAAAATTAAAGGAAAATCAACATTCATTGTCTAGTCTCGCGATCAGCGGCAAATTTCTAATGGTTCTGTGAAGGAGGGCGGCCAGCAAAAAAGCCATTAACTATCCAGCTTGAGCACGGCAAGAAACGCCTCCTGCGGAATTTCGACGTTGCCAACCTGTTTCATGCGCTTTTTGCCCGCTTTTTGCTTTTCCAGCAACTTCTTTTTGCGCGTGGCATCGCCACCGTAGCATTTTGCCAGTACGTTTTTGCGCATCGCCTTGACCGTTGAGCGGGCGATAATTTGCGCGCCAATGGCGGCTTGAATCGCCACGTCAAACATTTGCCTAGGCACTAATTCACGCAATTTTTCGACCAAGTCCCGACCACGGCGATCAGCCACGCCTCGGTGCGTAATCAAACTCAGCGCGTCCACGCGATCGCCGTTAATCAGCACGTCGACACGCACAAATGGCCCTGCTTCAAAGCGATTAAACGTGTAGTCGAAACTGGCATAGCCGCGCGAAACACTTTTGAGCTTATCGAAGAAGTCCATAACGACTTCAGAAAGCGGCAATTCATACACCACCGCAACTTGGGTACCCAAAAAATTCATACTTTTCTGGCTGCCACGCTTTTCTTCGCACAGCTTAATCAC
>JANNYO010000061.1:0-1744 GCA_031410115.1 Rhodanobacteraceae bacterium
ACACGGCAGATGAGTCTCGCCGCTAAGGCGACACGGCAGATGAGTCTCGCCGCTAAGGCGACACGGCAGATGAGTCTCGCCGCTAAGGCGACACGGCAGATGAGTCTCGCCGTTAAGGCGACACGGCAGATGAGTCTCGCCGTTAAGGCGACACGGCAGATGAGTCTCGCCGAACAGGCGACACGGCAAATGAGTCCGGCAGGCCCGGCGACACTGAATGTCTCAAGCAACTTTCGCGCTGCCGTAGCCGCGCAAACGCGTGTACCTGCGTTCAGCGCGATCTGCATCCGACAACGCGCCCAATTTTTTGAGTTGAACTAACAGTGCGGCCTTAAGCGTTGCCGCCACCGCTGCGACATCGCGATGCGCACCACCCAGGGGCTCAGGCACGATTTCATCTATTAATCCCAACGCCTTAAGTCGTGCCGACGTAATGCCCATCGCTTCTGCTGCTTCGCGCGCGTGCTCAGCGCTTTTCCAAAGTATCGACGCGCATCCCTCTGGTGAAATCACCGAATAGGTGCCGTATTGCAGCATCAGCGTTACGTCACTGACGCCAATTGCCAATGCACCGCCGGAACCGCCTTCGCCAATCACCGTCGCGATAATGGGCACATTCAACTCGCTCAACGTCAGTAAATTGCGCGCAATCGCCTCCGACTGATTTCGCTCCTCAGCACCGATCCCTGGATAAGCACCGGGCGTGTCAATAAAAGTAAGCAAGGGCAAATGAAAGCGTTGCGCCATCTGCATCAATCGCAGTGCCTTGCGATAGCCTTCTGGGCGCGGCATGGCAAAGTTACGCTTTACTTTTTGTTTGGTATCACGACCCTTTTGTTGCCCCAAAATTACCACCGCCTGACCGTCGATACGCGCCAAACCGCCAACGATTGCGGCATCGTCGGAATAACTGCGATCACCGGCAAGCTCATGAAATTCACTAAATATCAGTGGGATATAGTCCAAGGAATGCGGGCGCAGCGGGTGGCGCGACAATTGCGCGGTCTGCCATGCGCTTAAACTGGCAAAAATTTCTTTGGTTTTCGCTGCAATCTTCGCGTCTAGCGCACGAATTTCCGCTTCAATATTAATCGCGCTGTCCAATGCGTTGGCGCGAAGCTCAGCAATTTTCGCCTCGAGTTCTGCAATAGGCTGTTCAAAATCGAGAAAATTTGGATTCATTCGTTCGCCGTAATCTTGCCGATCAGTTCGCCTAAAACGCGCTCGGCGTCAGCGTTTGCAACCTGGCAGGTTCCCGCATTTTCGTGCCCGCCGCCGCCATATTGCAGACATAAATTGCCCACATGGGTCAGGCTTGTGCGGTTGATAATCGACTTGCCAATAGCAAACACGGTGTTTTGTTGTTTGACGCCCCACAGCACATGAATCGAAATGCTGGTTTCTGGATAGAGCGCATAGAGCAAAAATCGGCTAGCGGAGAAAATAGTTGCTTGCTCGCGAAAGTCTGCAACCACCAAATGCCCATGGACGGTGGCAACTTTGCGCAATTGTACGGTCGCAGGCCCCCGGTGATTCTCAAATACCTCTGCACGTTCGGCAACATCCGGCAGCGCCAAAATCTCTTCAATACTGTGATCACCAACGTAGTCGATCAGATCCATCATCAGCTGATAGTTGGAAATTCTAAAATCGCGAAAGCGCCCTAGACCCGTGCGCGCGTCCATCAAATAGTTCAACAGCGTCCAACCTTCTGGATACAAAATTTCTTCCAGCGAATACTGTG
>JANNYO010000062.1:0-5854 GCA_031410115.1 Rhodanobacteraceae bacterium
TTGCTCATGGTATTCACCCACAGCACCGAATCATTCACCAGCTGGGTCAAATCTTTATCGCCGGTGGAGATTTGCACGCGCATGCCGACCGCCACTGCCTGCACCGCTAGCGTGCCGATCACATCGTCCGCCTCCACCCCCGATTCGCGCAGCACCGGGTAGCCCAAGGCTGCCACCAATTGCAAAAGCGGCTCAATCTGCTGACGCAATTCATCCGGCAT
The DNA here is from genome assembly GCA_031410115.1 of Rhodanobacteraceae bacterium. Taxonomy (GTDB): domain Bacteria; phylum Pseudomonadota; class Gammaproteobacteria; order Xanthomonadales; family SZUA-5; genus JANNYA01. The sequence continues at coordinate 222 of JANNYO010000062.1, forward strand.
CGGCGGGCGGTGTGCCTTGTATTCGCTGTACAGCGCATTGCGAAAAGTGGGGCCCGAGGCGTCAAAGACAAACGCGGCAAATTTCGGTTTTTCCTCCAAAACCAGCCGCCGCAGCATGTTGACGACACCAAAAAGCGCGCCTGTAGGCTCGCCGGCTGCGTTCGAAAGTTTTGGCAGGCCATGATAGGCGCGAAATAAATAGCCAGAGCCATCAATGAGATGCAGAGTTTCAGTCATGATTTTGCGCCGATTAGATCAAAACGAAGAGGCGGGAATTTACCCTAAGCCGGTCCGTGATGCCCTCCAGCAGTGACGCATTTGCCCAGTCAGTTGCTGCGATACTGATTTAGTGCGCCTGCCAGCGATTATGCGATAGTAATTTACCAATCGTTTTATCTGAACCATGGCCTTTTCCCTAAAAAAGCTGGCACACTTCTTGTAATGCGACCCGCTTTACAGCTCCGACTTGGTAATCAGCTCTCTTTGACGCCCCAGCTTAAGCAGGCGATCAAGCTGCTGGCGATGAGCAATTTGGAGTTAGACGTTGAGATCTCGCAAATGCTGGAATCCAATCCGGTGCTTGAGCCGGATGATGACTTCGACAGCGCACCCAATCACGATGATTGCGCGAGCGAGTCCGACCGTAAATCGCTTGATTTAGCCGCTGAGTTTTTAGCGCGCGAGGGCGCATCTGAGCGCGAGGCCGGGCCTGATAGCGCGGGTGAAAGTGCTGAATCTGCGGATTTTGATGGCTCGGCAAGCAGCCTAGACGAGCGGCGCGACGATGGTGGCGCGGATTTAGATGTCGCCGCCACAGACAGTGATTTTGGCGAGCTGCGCGACATGGCGGAGCTGCGCGATTGGGGCGCTGGCGGCGGTGAAAGCGATGAAGAGAGCGGCAGTTTTGAAGGCAAAGCGCGCGGCGACACGACACTGCGCGAGCATTTGCGCTGGCAGCTTGCGCTAACGCCGCTGAGCCCGCGTGACCGGGTGATCGCCGAAGTGCTGATCGATTCCGTCGAGGACGACGGCTATCTGCGCGAACCGATTGACTATCAGCGTGCGGCGCTGGCGCCGGATGTCATCGTCAGCCCAATCGATTTGGAAATCGTACGCAAACGTCTGATGCGTTTTGACCCGGTTGGCGTATTGGCGCGCAGTTTGAGCGAATGCCTGATTGTGCAGCTGCAAAACCGCATCCACCCCAGACGCAGCTTGGCGATTGCCCTGGTTGAAAGCGGCGTTGAGCTGCTGGCAAAGGCGGATCGCGACAAGCTCGCACGGCTACATGAGGTTGAAGCGAGCGAGCTGAGTGCAGCGCTGCAATTGATTCGCGAGCTCAATCCGCGTCCGGGCTCAGGGTTTTATGTGGCCAGCGACGAATATGTGATTCCAGATGTTGATGTGCGCAAGCGTTTGGGCATCTGGGAAGTGCGCTTAAACCGCGATGCGATGCCACGCGTGCGCGTGGGTGCAAGTTTTGATGCGCTAGCTGCACGCGCAAAACGCGAGGATGCGAGCTATATTCGTACGCAAATGGCGGACGCGAAACAGTTGATCAAAAGCCTAGCCCAACGTGAAGATACCGTGTTGCGCGTCGCGCAAGCGATCGTGCGCGAGCAGCAAAAGTTTTTTGACTTTGGCATCGAATACATGAAGCCACTGGTATTGCGCCAAATTGCCGAACAGTGCGAGCTGCATGAATCTACGGTTTCGCGGGTAACCACGCGCAAGTACATGCACACACCCAAAGGATTGTTTGAGTTCAAACATTTCTTTTCCTCCGGCGTGGCAACGCGCGACGGTGGCGAAGCGTCCGCCACCGCGATTGCGGAGATGATTCGTAAACTGGTTGAGTTAGAAGATCTCCAAAAGCCGCTGTCAGACAGCGCGTTAACCGAGCTATTGAAAGCGCGCGGCGTGATGGTGGCGCGGCGCACGGTGGCGAAGTATCGCGAAGGTTTGGGCATAGCCTCCAGCACAGATCGGGTGCGGCTATGACAGCTTGTATGTTTAAGTCTAAATCACCGCTGCAATGGCGCGAAATGACCCCATATCGGATGGGTCAACAGCGAATTTTCAGCAAGCTATTCAGGGCGGCATTTCGCCCTGTTCGTGCGCCACTTAGGCGCGTTTGCCACAGTCAATGCTGTGGCGTAGAAAGAGGAGAGTAACCATGGAACTGACCGTCACCGGCCGTCAAGTTGAAGTCACCACCCCAATGCGCGATTACGTCAAATCTAAATTTGACCGTTTGGCGCGCCACTTCGACCAATTGCTTTCTGTGCACGTTATTTTAGGCGTTGAGAAACTCGCGCAAAGTGCCGAAGCCACGTTGAATGTCAGCGGCAAAACGCTGCACGCCGAAGCCGAGGGCAAAGATGCTTACGCCGCAATTGATGGCCTGATCGACAAATTAGATGGACAAATTCGCAAGCATAAAGAACGTATTTCTGACCACCATCGGGGTGAAAAAGCCACGGTTGTTGAAGACTAAATAGCGCCTAGTAAACCCTTTGCGCTTAAGCTTTGCGCTGAGCTTGTCGAAGGCCGCTTCGACAAGCTTAAGACGCTTTAAATACCCCCGGAATCAGCATGAGTGAAATTGAATCGATCACCGTTGGTGCACTTTTTGACGCGGTGCATCAGCGCCTAGAACTGGCCTGGATCACCGACCCGAGCACTGGGCAAAATGGCAAAATTGACCCGCCTGAAGCCAGCTTTCGCCGCCCCACATTAGTTAGTTACCTAAATTTAATCCACTCCAATAAAGTGCAAATTATTGGCACTGAAGAACTCGCTTATCTAGATTCGCTCGCGCCCAAAGTACGTTTAGGTACGCTGCAAAAAATCGCCGAAAGTCGGCCTGCGGTTTTGGTTTTCACGCGCAAACAGCCGGTGCCTGAAGATTTATTAGCGCTGTGCGTAGAGGCTGAGTTGCCGGTTTGGAGCTCTGGGCGCTCCGGCCACGAGTTACTGACATTTTTGCAATACACCTTAGCCCGCGCGCTGGCAAAACGTACCACGCTGCATGGCGTGTTTCTCGAAGTCTATTCGATAGGCGTGCTGATCACCGGTGAAGCCGGTGTAGGCAAGAGCGAACTGGCGCTGGAACTGATGACGCGCGGGCATCGTTTGATCGCTGATGACGCACCGGAATTCACCCTGATCGCACCGGATGTGATCGACGGCACCTGCCCGGATGTGCTGCAAGATTGCTTAGAAGTGCGCGGCCTGGGCGTGCTGAATGTGCGCGAAATGTTTGGCGACACCGCCGTCAAGCGCAATAAATATCTGCGCTTGATTATTCACCTGCGCCCGGAAAAGCATGATTACATCGCGGACGGCACCACGCGCCTTTTCGGCGACACTGGCAAGCGTGAAATCATGGACGTCAAAGTGCCCCAGCTGACGATTCCGGTGGCCCCCGGCCGCAACTTAGCGGTACTGGTGGAAGCGGCAGTGCGCAATCACATTCTGAAAAGCAAAGGCATTGATGCCGCGCAAATTTTTATTGATCGCCAAGCGCACCAAATGAAAAAAGAGCAGCTTTGGTAGTTAACTTATAAAATCATCGATCAGGATTGCAATAGAAATGGTTTGGTTCACGCGCGATTTTTGCATCCGTGCGAACACCAATTCGCGCTGATCATGGCGCCTCGAATCCATCGCGAAATTCAAGCCCAGCGGCGGCGGGCAAGATCAACAGTGTCATCGAACGCCCGGGCAAAATACCCGCGTTCAGTGTGCTGCCGGCCAGGATCAAATCGGCCAAACCGCTCAAGCTGCCAATGCCATCGTACTGCCGCACCCTTACTGCACCCGTGCGCACAGTGTTGAGGCTCAAACTCACCGGACGCGGCTGTGTATCGTTGTTGACCAGCACCACATAAAGCGGCTGGCCAGGTGCTTCGAAGGCGAAACTACTGAGCATATTGGCGTCGCTCGCCGTCGCACGCACGCTGTCGCCCGTGACTTTGCCACCGGTGCCATCAAAGTTACGATACAGCTTAAAGGCCACTTCCGAACGCGACCCGTCGCTCGGTGCCGTCCAGCGCTGCGCCATATCCACACCTTCGCGCGCGAAAATCCCAAGCACCTGCGCCTGCGCCAAAGCTGCGCTTGGGCCGTTATCTGGCCCCCATTTATACTCGGTAATTGCCAACTTAATCGAGGGGCATGCCGATTGTATCCACGCCTTCGCGCGCGGCAGTAATTTCACCGTTTGCCCAATCCAACTATCGGCGACAAAACTTGGATCAAACAGTTCGCGCACACTGGCTAAGCGCCGAAGTGCTACTGCGGGTGCCTCATCGCTGGCGGCGTTTTGCACACCCGCGACGCCATCGCCCTGCGGGTAATAGTGCAGGTCTAAATAGTCAATCACTTTGCCGCCGCCGGGCAGCGGATTGGCGCAGGTTTGCTCTAAATACCATTGCACAAAAGGCTTACTGCCGTGGCTGCTGTAGTCACTACCCGGGGCACAGTTGTCCGCACCGGAGTAAAACAAATCACACCAGCCCCAGGTCACCGGGCCTAAAATTTTCGCCGACGCATCCGCCGTGCGAATTGCCGTCGCAGCTGCCCTGCCTTTGTTCCATACCTCATCGATCGTTACTTTTGCTGGGTGCACATCGCGGTGCGTGGAATCCCACAGCATCGCTTCATTGTCCAGCGCGTAATAGCGCACACCGCCCGCGTTGGCACTGCCAAATGCCGTTTTCAGATGGCTAATCCAATCGCCAAAAAATTGTGGTTGGGCAATCATTGACGTGTCGAGCGGATCGTTTCCGACAATTTTTCCATTAATACAAAAGCCGGTGCTGTTTGACACGTTTTGGCACAGGCCATTGCCGGCATCGCTGCTGCACCAGGGCGGCACCGGGTTGTAAATCGCACATTCGTTCTGATCCTGCGCGCCATATTTCGCCACCGAAAAACCCCACGACTTCACCCGCCCAGGCTTTGGCACATAGCCGATGGTTGGAATCGTCACCAAGCTGGCAAGCCCAGCCGCTTTGTTTTTCTGCACGAATAAATCAGCCTCAGATCCATTCGGCAGTGCGCCCGGATTGGCAATCGATGACGCAATATTTTGATAAAAATAATCCATCGCGGTTGAATGCACATCGGTTTGCCAGTTGTAGCGCGTGGTGGAATTGCCGCCCCAACGATCTATCGTCATCAAGCCCGCCGCGCGCTGCGCATCGCTGACGTAACTTGCGCCAAAAATCTCTGGGTTTACCGCATGTCGATCAAGATTTGTATCAATCGCTACGTTGATCGCTGCACCGGCTGCAGGCGAACTCGTTGCGTCGATAAAACTGACATCATCAATAAATAACTCGCCTTGAAGCGAGCCCGGTGTTGCACCGGAAAAATCCTGAATCATTACGCCGTCAAACCCGGTGTGGGTCAGACCGGCCGCGTTGAGCGGAATATTGACCTGGCGCCAAGTATTCGCAGCGATTGCACCGCCCGGTTGGCCATTACCCAGGTCATAAAAGGCAAGCGGAAAGCCATCCAGCACAAAGGTAATGCGCAAACGCTGCCCGCCGCCAGCGCCACCGTGTATCCAGAAATTGAAGGCTTGATAGTCACCGGCGCGTTTGTGAAGCGCCTGGAGATCACGG
>JANNYO010000063.1:0-1372 GCA_031410115.1 Rhodanobacteraceae bacterium
AGCTTTTTCGGCAATCATAATCGTCGGCGCATTGGTGTTACCGCCGATCAAGGTCGGCATCACCGATGCATCCACCACGCGTAAGCCCTGCACGCCGTGCACCCGCAGCTGCGCATCCACCACCGCTGATGCATCCGCACCCATTTTGCAGGTGCCAACCGGGTGATAGATGGTTTCCGCTTTACGCCGAATGTAGTCGCTGAGCTCAGCCTCAGTCTTGAGTTCGGCGCCCGGCAGAAACTCTTTGCGGGTGAATTTTGCCATGGATTTAGCAGCGAAAATATCGCGGCTGATGCGCATGCCTTCGAGCATCACTTTCAAATCATTCGGTGCCGACAAATAGTTCGGGCGCATCAGCGCTTTCGCCAGTGGATCGCTATTGGCAAGTGCAATTTCACCCCGACTTTCCGGGCGCAGCGCGCAGGCATGCACAGTAAAGCCCTGACCGGCTGGGCGGGTGCGACCGTGATCTTCCAACAATGCCGGGACAAAGTGAAATTGAATATCTGGCTGTGTCCCACCCGGGCCATTCGCGGCATAGCGACTGGCGGCAAAGCCACCCGCTTCGGCGATGTTAGAACTACCAATACCGCCGCCGGTAAACAGATATTCCATGCCGACCATGAAGTCACTTGCGCTATCGTAAGTCACCTTACTATTGCAGTAATTGAGCGTGCACACGTCCAAGTGATCCTGCAAATTCTGACCCACGCCGGGCAAATTGAGCTTTACCTTCACGCCTGCGGCACGCAGCGCTGTTTCTGCGCCGATGCCTGAAAGCATCAACAATTGCGGTGAATTGATCGCGCCACCCGACAAAATAACTTCACGCGCAGCCGTCGCCGTTTGCACCCGCCCATGCCGCAAATATTGCACGCCAGTCGCACGACTGCCTTCAAATACTAGACCCAGGGCTTGCGCGTGCATGCGCAAGGTAAAATTGCGGCGAAATCGCGCACGCGCCAAAAAACTGGCGGCCGTCGAGCAGCGCCGGCCATTGTTTTGCGTCACTTGAAATAAACCAAAACCGGCCTGGTCGGCACCGTTGAAATCGTTATTTGCGGAAAAACCGGCCTGCTGTGCGGCGTCAATAAACGCATGGCTCAGCACATTGGTGTGGCGCAAATCAGAAACGTGCAGCGGCCCGGCATCACCGTGGAAGTCATCCGCACCGCGCGAGTTGCATTCGCTTTTACGAAAATACCCCAGCACACTGGCATAGTCCCACCCGGCATTGCCAAGCGACGCCCAATGATCATAATCAGACTTATGGCCCCGGATATAGCACATCGCATTGATCGAGCTTGAGCCACCTAAAAGCTTGCCGCGCGGCCAATACCGCTTGCGCCCGGCAAGTTCAGCCTCGGCTTGG
>JANNYO010000064.1:0-1672 GCA_031410115.1 Rhodanobacteraceae bacterium
ATCAAACAGCGAAATCTGCAATGGATTCAACACGTTCCAGCTGCCTGCCACAGTGGTGGCCGCAGTTCTGCGCTGTCCATGCGCATTGAAACTTTGCCGCAACTTTATTGCTCCGGTTTCGCTGGCGATGGTGTCGATTGAACCCAGCGAATCACGCAATAAATAATCGTAAGTCGCCGAACTATTGCCAATATTGGTGATGACTAAATAATTGCCAATGTAGCGTTTGACCCTATCCACCATGCCTTCGCGGATAAATTCGACATTGCCGACGTAATAGGTGGTCTTGCTGGCGGTGCCACCTGTAATGGGCGTGTCTGAGTCTTCAAAGCGCGCGCAGAACATACCGTCGGGTGACGCACAGTTGCTGCCACTGCCACCTGTGCCGCCGTCGACGCGCTTAAACATGGCGCGGTCGGTGCCGTATTTGAATGAAACTTGCGCTTGGATGCGGCCTTCTGGCGTCAGCTCGTCCCGAACAATACTTTCCGCTAAATCAAAGCCCGTGTAGACGATGGTTCGGATTACCGAGCCATTCTTTCTAACCTCGGTATTGTTTCCGTTAAGATCATAACAATAGCTTTTACCATTGACGAAACTGGCGGCGTGCGGCCCAGCTTGATTGGCGCAGCCGGCTTCAAAGGATTTATAAAGATAGCTTCCTAAGTTTGCCGTGCCAGTGCCAGATTTTCTGGTGATATTGCCGAGTTGGTCATACCCCAAAATTAACGTGTCAAGATTTGAAGTGACGCCGTTTGATCTGACCTGTTTGACATTGGTCAAGCGATCCAAGCTGTCGTAAGTGAACGCTTCCTTCCAATCCGCGCCGTTGGTGGTGTCGGCCCGCTCGCTTAAAGATCCGTTCTTGTCCCACCTAAAGTTCCACTTTTGTAAGCTGCCATTGATGCCCGTTTGAATGGCGGCAAGCCTGCCGGTGTTTTCCTCGAAGGTTCGGTTGCTCACTAGATTGTTACTGCCGTGATAGCGCTCGCGCCGCACTTGCATTCTCGGCGACAGGCTCAAAACCTCATTGTAGATTTGCCCAATTAAGCCATCAGCAGCTTCTCTGACGGCAATCGGGAAGCCGTCCGCCGCATAGATTTGCAGCTGCCCTGCGGCACTTCCTGCGTCCGTGCTGGCGTCGAAACTTTGGAAGACGCGCCCATATTGATCGTAGGTCGTGCGCTGATAGTAAGTGATGCCGCTTAGGATAGTGGCGAGTGCTGCCGACCTGCCAAAGGCGTCGTAACTGTAGCCGCGTGCAAACTGGTTGGCACCGCCTAAGCCGTTGTTTTCATTGATTAATAGGCCGATGGCTTTTTGTGTGGTGCCTACCAGCAGCGCGTCGTCGTACGTCCATTTGGCGGTGGGTTCTGGTGCAAAGGTTCCGTTCGCTAGCTTACGATTTTCCCGGCGTTCGATCAGTCTTCCCAGGGCGTCGTAAAACAACGATTGGGTTTGGCCCTTGGCATCAATTTGCGTGAGTAATTCGCCGAGGGCGTTGTATTGATAGCTCAAGTTGCCTTTATCGGGGTCAGTCATGGCGGACTTGCGGCCCAGGATGTCGTAGCTGAGTTCGGTAACTAACTGGGTATTGGCATTGCTGCCATCGGTGGGCGTGCGCTTGACGGTGCTTAAGTTTCCAAACGATTCATAGCCGTAATCGACGGCA
>JANNYO010000065.1:0-2159 GCA_031410115.1 Rhodanobacteraceae bacterium
AATACGACGCACCCGTTCGATGAGCGCAGCAGTTGACGCGTCCCAATCCGCCGGGATGCTGACGTCGCTCTGCAAAGCTGGCAATAATTGCGTTGCCAGCGTTTTGCCCAACTCCACACCCCACTGATCAAACGCGTTCACCTGCCACAGCACGCTTTGTGCGTGCACTTTGTTTTCCAACATTGCCAGCAGCTGGCCTAATGATGCCGGAGTTAGGCGATCTAACAAAAAGGTCGTGCTCGGGCGATTGCCCGGAAACACGCGTTGTGCGGCAAGCGCATGACGTTCGGAATTGCCCATATTCGTTGGCGATTCACGCAGCGCCTGCGCCAAATCTTTGCCCCGCATCAGCGCCGCGCCCTGTGCCAACATATTCGCTAGCAGCGCATGATGGTGCTCTAAATACGAGTGATCCGGCTGGATTACGCCAATAAAGTCAACTGGCACAACTTGGCTGCCTTGATGGATCGCCTGGAAAAAAGCATGCTGCACATTGGTGCCGATACCACCCCAAACCACCGGGCAGGTTTCATGTGCTATTGCCGCACCAAAGCCACCCACACCCTTGCCGTTTGACTCCATTTCCAGCTGCTGCAAAAACTCCGGCAGGCGCGCCAACCGGTCGTCGTAAGGCACCACCGCGCGGGTAGCGTAGCCCAAGCCATTGCGGTTCCAAATTTCTGTCAGCGCCAGTTTGATCGTCACGTTTTCCTCAATCGGCAGCGTTTGGTAGCTGACGTCGGCAGTACGCGCGCCGGACAGAAATTGCTCAAAGTGATCAAAACCAATCGCCAGTGCCGCGCTCAAACCGACCGCGCTCCACACCGAATAGCGCCCGCCGACGGTATCGGACATCGGCAAAATATTGCGAGCAGCCATACCAAATTCGACCGCAGCTTTGACGTTGGAGCTGACCGCCAAAAAGTGCGCACTCAGGCGTTCGCTGGGCAAGCCTGTGGTGTCTAAATAACGCTGCACCCAGGCGCGCGCAAACAGCGCATTCAAGCGGGTTTCCTGGGTGCTGAAGGTCTTGCTGGCCACCACAAAGAGTGTGCTCGCCGGATTTAATCCGGCCAAAAGGCGCGCGCTGGCGTGGGCATCAACGTTGGTAATGAAATGCACGCGCAGGTTTGCAACCTGCTGATGCACCAGCGCTTCGGTGACCAAGCGCGGGCCTAAATCAGAGCCACCAATGCCAATATTGACAATATCTGTGGGTTGAACCAGCCCGATCTCAGCCGCCCTACCCTGATGAACCGCATCACACACCCGGCGCATGTGCGCGTGCGCACCGCGCATGGCAGCGGCCTGCGCGCGCAGATCGCTCGGGTTTGTCAAAGCGGGGACATCGCTTTCCAGGGTACGCAGCAGGCCATGCAGCACCGCGCGCTGTTCCGATGCGTTGATCAACTCGCCTTCAAACATCGCACGAATTTGGCCGGACAAATCTAAGGCATGCGCACGCCGAATTAAAAAATCCAGGCCCGCTTGGTCAACGCGCTGTTTGGAAAAATCCAGGTGGATTGCGCCTAAATTGCCGGCAAATATCCGCGCTCGCCTTTGGTCGGCAGCGAATAAACTTGCCAAATTTGGGACCACTTGTGCGCGCTGTTGTAGTTCTGGCCAAAATGACGTTGCGTTCGTTGTCATATGAATCGTCCTCTTCTATTTCATTAGTTTGGTCAACACCACACTCGGGTGCAAGCTGCTCGGGTTGGTTTTTGCCGAGCGTGACGGGAAGTGCAAGTGGCGCGCAAGATTTTTTTGTGATCGCAATTCACCGGTTCTGCTATTTTTGCCCGCACTCACTCGGCTGGAATGATTGTGCAAAATATCGGCAGCTTTGAAATCCTAGCCGAACTCGGGCGCGGCGGCATGGGCGTGGTGTATCGGGCGCGCGACCCGGCGCTCAAGCGAAGAAATATTGGCGAGCGCACTGCTTGCGCGCTACCAACTGACCAGGGTTTTTACGTTAAAAGTGGTGTGAGGCGACGGTTTGAGATTGATTGAGTTAGCTACACTCGCACACCTCAATCACCGGCAAAATCAGCCCCTATGTTTGACACCACACCGAGCTTTGCCTTGGGCGCTTACCGCCTTAATCTCACGCGCACATCTGTGATGGGTATTTTGAATATCACACCCGATTCGTTTTCCGA
>JANNYO010000066.1:0-1050 GCA_031410115.1 Rhodanobacteraceae bacterium
GATCAACACGTACTTGGATTCGAGCCCGGGTAACCCGATCTTTCAGGCCGTTGATCCAATCAAGATAGTGTTTTGTCAGTTTTAACTGCATAGGCATATTGTAGCCTGTGCGCTACTTTCGTCAAGTCTAAACACTCGGAATTCGGAATGCCAATCCAGCTTGATACCATTGCCAATGTGCTTTTCGGTATGACGATTTTGGTGTTGATCGCCTACATCTCTAAGTCTTTGCGGTGCCGCAAAGACATCAAGCGGCACCGTTTTAGCCGTCGCACGCGGCCCAACCAAGCACCAAAGCAACAGCGCACCCGCCAAAGCCGCAAACCTGGCTGGGTTAAAGCCGAGGTACTGCGTCTGCTTGCTATGACACGAGGCCACGCCGGATGCCGCACTGTGGTGGCCATGTTCAACGCCCGCTTTGCCTATCGCGGCCAGTCGGTCAGTAAAACCTACGTGGCGGAACTGCGTAAAAAATCGAGCTATGAAATTTTGCAGTTGCGCAAAATAATGCGTCAACCACCACGAGCAGGGAAACCGAATCAAACCTGGGCATTGGACTGGACGAATGTCACGATTAATAAGGAAGCTCAAACAATTCTTGGCGTAATCGATCACGGTAGCCGCCGACTGTTGACGCTGTGTTTTGCGGACAAAAGCGTAAAAACGGTCTTGAACGTATCGGCGCGCCTGATTGTCACATTCGGCAAGCCAAAATCGCTGCGCACCGACAATGACGGCGCATTGGTGTCGCTGTACTTCGCGCTGGCGATGTGGCGTTTGGGCATCAAACACCAACGCACCCCGCCGCACAGCCCGTGGGCAAATGGCCGCATCGAGCGCTTTTTTGGCACGTTCAAACGGGCAATTCGACAAATTCAAATCGACAGCAAAGCTCGGCTTGAACAAGCCATCGGCGAGTTCGCATTTTTCTACAACCACATTCGGCTGCATCAAAACCTGGGCAACCGCACGCCAGAAATGGCGTGGCGCGGTCAAGGCGAATTTCCAAAACGAAAAAGCCCACAGTGGTTTTCGGGTTGGGATGGTGTT
>JANNYO010000067.1:0-6327 GCA_031410115.1 Rhodanobacteraceae bacterium
ATTAAGCATCGCAAAGTCCGCTGCTACATGCTTCGACAGGCTCAGCACGAACGGTTTCTATGAGGTTTTCGGATTTATCGATGATAAATGCCAGATTTTCCAAATGGCAAACGTTCAAACATATTCGAGCCGAATCAATAAACCGGGCTTTTTAGGCTCGGCTCAATGATCCCTGTGGTCAGTTCGCCAAAGTGGCGAATTATTGAAAGCTGGCCTTCAGCCTATTTCACTTCACAGCCAGCAATCAATTCCTTCGCCTTAGCCGGATTCAGCGCACCCAGGCCACTGCGGGCGTCGGGATCGGTGCAGTCGATTGCCATTGCGCCCGCATAGTTTTCCTCGGCATTGTCGGTATCGCCGGTGACGGTCATGGAGCGCGCGGCGTTGAGTTTGTCGGCCAAATTGAGCCGCTGTGCCACGGTCAGTTCCTTGCGCGGGCCGTCGGTGCGAAACGGGTCGGCGGCTTGAATAACCGCCGGCTTGCGCGTGGCGAAATAACCACTAATTCCAGCTACCGCGATACCCGCCGCCAAGGCGATCGGCATTAGCTTGCTTTTTTCCGGCGCAGGCGCAGCGACGGGCGCGGCTGCCACTGCGACTGCCGGCGCCACTGCGGCAACCGGCGCTTTTTCTGCGGCCGGGCCGCGCCCGGGGATGGGCGTTGACACAATCGTGTCTTCGCTGGCGTTGAGCTTGCGTGCGGTGGTGTCCATGCGCTTGGTCGCGGGCTCGGCATTGCCGGCTTTGACGCGGCGCAGGGATTCGATCATTTCGTCCGCAGTTTGCGTGCGGTCGTCGGGATCTTTTGCCAGCAATTTATTCACCAGCGCCTGGTAGCGTGAATGCTCGGGCGGCAGCGGCGGCACGGGCTCGTACACGTGGGCATAGCTGACCGCAAAAGTGTCACGTCCGTCATAGACTTTTTTGCCGGTCAGCAGCTCAAAGAACATCACCCCCATCGCGTACAAATCCGAGCGGTGGTCGGTGGACTTACCCATACAGCGTTCCGGGCTCATGTAGTGCGGCGTGCCCACTACCGCGCCGACTTGGGTGAAGCTTGAGGTCGAATCGGCTTCTTTCGCGATACCAAAATCCACCAGCACCGCTTTGCCGGATTCGTGAAACATTACGTTTTCTGGCTTGATATCACGGTGCAACACGTTTTTGCTGTGCGCGTGTTTGAGCGCGTTGCCAATTTGCAGCATCACTTCCACCGCATCTTCCGGACGCAGGCCACTTTTGATCTTGTCGGCCAAATCACCGCCGCTCAAAATCTCCATCGCCATGTAGTAGTGCAAATCAATCACACCGCAGGCATACACGGTGATGATGTTGTCGCAGCTCATGCTGGCAATGGTGTCGCCCTCTTGCTTGAGCGATTGCAAGAATGCTTCGTCGGCGGCATTGCCGGGGGACACGATTTTGATCGCGACTTTGCGCTTGGGCTCGAGCTGATGCGCCAAATACACCCGCGACATGCCACCCCGGCCGATTTCTTTGTCGAGGTTGAAATTGGGAATCTTAATCGGTGATTCGCTCATGGTCATGTCGGTTCGCTAGGTGATTGGCGCTGGCGCAAAAGGGTCGTTTGGAAGGAAAAATCCGGCCTCAAAACAGCTGTCTAATTAAGCCAAAACTGCCACATGCAAGCAAGGCACCGAAGGCAATGACGCTGACCATAAAGCCCGCACCCCGCTTGGCGGCGTCGCGGTAATAGCCCAACGCATACCAAATGCGCCCGATGACCCAGACTAAACCGGCGATGCCAGCGACGTCGGCGCGGAAGTAGGTTGCGCACAGCCAAAGCGCTGGGAAAAAGATAATCGCTTGCTCGACTGTGTTCATTTGCACGCGGTAGGCGCGCTCGAAATCCGGGTGGCCGCTAATGGCGGGGGCTTTAATATTGTAACGGCCACGCGCCAAGCCAACTTTTACGCCGGTGCCAAACAACACCAAGATGGCGCCCAAAACCGCAAGCGGCACTAAATTTTGCAGCAACATATTCGACTCCAGTAGCTTGCGTGACCCAGAGCGTAACGCGTTTGGCGCGCACTTGATCCTGCCGCGCACGGCGAAGTTTGAGTTGCTATTATTTGCGGCTCAACTTTTTTAGGTGCGACTTATGTTTAATGATGATCAAGATGACGGCCAGGGCGTGGTTTTTTGGCTGCTGGGTGCTGTTGTTACCTTGCTTTTAGGTGGCATTATTTGGTGGAAAGCGATTTCACATCCAGTATCTACTGCCGTGATTGCCAGCACCGTTCAGAGCGCAGAAGAAGCACCTTTAAGCCTGGAAACTGGCAGTCAGCCCGACGATGTGGCGCCCATTCCACAGCCGCAGGCGGGTGATAACCTGCCAAAAAGCTTGGGCGAATTGGCCTTTGGTTTTAATGCGGCGAGCGGTTTGACTATCACCGGTGCTGTGCCGACTGAGCGCAAGAAAGAGCGTTTGCTGTCGCAGGCGAAGCTAGTATTTGGCAACGATCGGGTGGTTGACGCGATCACGGTGTTAGAAAGCGCGGCAATCCCAAACTGGAAAGGTAAAACATTAGATTTAATGGCGAAATTAGCCACCGTCGGGCCCTTCCAGTTGGGTCTGAAGGACAATCAAATCAATTTCAGCGCCGAAGTGCCCGACGACGGCATCAAGAGCGCCTGGATTGATTGGCTGGCAAACTTTTTTGTCGACCAACCGCTCGCAGTAAGTGCTGAGAACTTGACCGTCAATGCCAGCCTGCCGGCACAGGCCTCGTTTGACGTCAGCACGCTGTTTAATTTAGCGGTCAATTTTACTTCTGGCAGCGCGGAAATTCCGGCCGATGCAGTGGCGACTTTAGAGCAGGCGGCGAGCATTTTGGCGGAAGATGGCCGCAGCCTGCGCATTGTCGGGCACACTGATTCCAGTGGCGACGCAACCGCAAACCGTGCACTTTCTGAAGCGCGGGCGCAGGCAGTGCAGACGTTTTTGATCGCCAAGGGCGTGAATCCAAGCAATCTAAACGCCTATGGCATGGGCCAAGATCAGCCAATCGCCGACAACGCCACAGAAACGGGCCGCGCGGCAAATCGACGGATTGAATTCGCGCAATAGCGGTCAACTGGCCCGGCTGAGCATCCCGTGCTTGAAGCCCACGGCTTAAGCTGTTTGCGCGATGAGCAAGCGTTGTTCGAGCCGGTCAGTTTTACGTTGGCGCCGGGCGAGCTGCTGTTGATAGAGGGCGAAAACGGCGTCGGGAAAACCACGCTGTTGCGCGGCTTGCTGGGGTTGACGCCGCTGGCCGCGCAATCGCTTATGTTTGAGCGCGCGCCGTGGCCAGATTGTTTGCCGCAGCTGCGGCGAAAAACGCGCTGGCTCGGGCATGCTGCGGCACTTAAGCCCGAGCTAACCGTGGCGGAAAACTGGCGGTTTTGGGCCGCGCTACACGGCGTTAATCTCAGCGCTGATGCGATCTTGGCGGATGCTGAGCGCCTGATGCTTGCGGGTTTTGAAGATGCGCATGTTGGCACTTTGTCCGCCGGGCAGAGAAAACGCGCGCAGTTGGCGCAGCTGCTGTTTGGCAGCGCGACGCTTTGGCTCCTGGATGAGCCGTTTGCCAATTTTGACCGCCCCGGAATTGCCCTGATCGAATCGTTGATGCGTGATTTTTTAGCTGCTGGCGGCGCGATTATTGCCACCAGCCACGGCGTGTTGGATTTTGCTGGGAAACATTCAACTTTGGTTTTATCGCGCGCAGCGCCACTGTGAGCGCTTTTACCGCCAGCCTGCGGCGTGAGTTAACGCTGCGTATTCGCCAGCCCGCAGCGGCACTCTACCCGGCCGCGTTTGCGGTTTTGGTGGCGCTGCTCATTGGTTTTGCCGTCGGCGCAAATGCCACTGCGCTTGCCCTGATCGCACCGGCCGCGCTATTTATCGCGATGCTGCTTGCGGTATTTTTGGCGCTCGAGCAGCTGTTTGCTGGCGACGTCGCGGACGGCACTTTGGACGCGTTGGTGTGTGCTGACCATGCCTTGCTCGGCGTTTTATTTGGTAAAGCGCTGGGCTTTTGGCTGGCTAGCTGCGCCACCCTGCTGCTGGCTTTGCCGGTGCTGATGGTGCTGTTGAAATTGCCGCCGGATCTTGCACCATTGATTTGTTTGAGCCTGACGCTCGCCAGTTTGGCGTTAAGCTTTTTGGGCCTAGCCGGTGCGGCGCTGACCGCACGTTTGAGCGCGCAAGAGGGCGCGAGCGGCACGGGTGGCGCAATGCTGTTGTTGCTGTTGGTTTTGCCACAGGCGGTGCCGGTGCTGATTTTCGCGCTGGGCGCAGTGCAAGCGGCGGTAGCGGGTGAATCGCCGGCTTCAGCGCTATATTTTTTAAGTGCGCTCAGCTGCATCTACGTCACGCTGGCACCGTTCGCTGCACGGCTGGCGCTGCGGGTGAGCTAGCGCCACTGAGCACATTCTAGCTTGGTTTCGACATTAGGTTTAATACGTCTAAATTGATGTTTTATCCCATAAATAATTGATAAAACATCAGCTTTAATGTTTAATACATAAAATTAATTGAGAGAACCCCAGTGATTTTTGTCGATACCACAGCCCTTCTGGCGTTGGGTCAGCGCGTACAGCAGCGCCGAATTGCGTTGCACTTGACGCAGTTGGACTTTGCCCGCCAAAGCGGCGTGTCGCTGGCGACGTTGCAGCGCTTTGAGGCCGGGCATGGAATCCAACTGAGCGGGTTCTTACGTATTTTTTCGGCGCTGCAACTGGGTGATTTTGGCGTCACACTCAATCGCTTGCTGCCAGAAACACCGGTTAGCCCGATGGCATTACTAAAACTCGGGCGCGCACAGCGCCAGCGGGTCAGGGCGAAACCATGAGCGTCACTGAAGTGCAACTTTGGGGCAAAAGCGTCGGCGCGGTAAGCTGGACAGGTGATGTGCTGCGGGGCAGCGCGCAGTTTGAGTATTCGCCCGTTTTTTTGCGCTCCGGGCTTGCTCCGGCGCCAATTTGCATGCCCGCCCGCGCCGGTATTTATCAGTTTCCTGAACTACCGCGCCGGACATTTAAAGGCTTGCCGGGAATGTTGGCAGACGCCTTGCCAGATCGCTGGGGCAACGCCCTGATTGACCAATGGCTGCAAAAACACAGATTCAATCAAGCTGATTTTGACCCTGTTGCGCGGCTGTCTTATTTGGGTTCGCGGGCGATGGGGGCGTTGGAGTTCAAGCCGACGCTTGGCCCGAGGGGGCGGACTGCAAAAAAACTGTCGGTCGATGCGCTCGTCAGCCTAGCAGCTGAGGTGTTGCAACAGCGAAGCGCGCTGCGCGTGCCATTCGGTGATGCAATCACACACGATGCCGAGCTGGATGATTTGATTCGTGTTGGCGTGTCCGCCGGTGGCGCACGTGCGAAAGCGGTGGTCGCATGGAACCCCTACACCTCAGAAGTTCGCTCCGGGCAAGGCCATGCGCCTGAAGGATTTCAGCACTGGCTCATCAAATTTGATGACGTGGGCAGCAAAGATCGCGAAGGCGCTGATCCGCCGGGCTTAAGCGCGGTTGAATACAGCTATTTTTTGCTAGCGCGCGCGCTGGGTATCGAGATGGCGGACTGCCGTTTGCATTCTGCGGCGGGGCGACGCCATTTTATGACGCGGCGATTTGATCGTCCGGAGGCCACCGGAGAAAAACTGCACGCGCAAACCCTTGCAGCAATCGCACACATGGGCATTGATGAGGTCGGAATTTACGGCTACGAAGATGTGTTTCGCGTCATGCAGCGTCTGCTAGCGAACAATCCACAGATGAATGACGTGCTCGCGAACGAACAAATGGTGCGCCGCATTGCGTTTAATTTAGTCGGGCGAAATCAAGACGACCATTGCAAAAACTTTGGCTTTTTGATGGATCAATCTGGGCATTGGCGCCTGGGCCCGGCCTATGATTTAGGTTTCGCCTTTGATCCACTCGGGCGTTGGACAAGCCAGCATCAGCTGAGCTTAAACGGTAAGCGCGATGACTTTAGCCGCCAGGATTTTGCCACCCTAGATCGAGTCGCTGGGATACCCAACGGGCGCGCGCTGCGAATTTTAGACGAGGTGATTGCAGCCTTCGCCGGGTGGCCCAAGATCGCACACGAGTGTGAAGTTCCGACCGCACTAGCGCTGCATGTGGCAAAAATGCACCGGCTGCATTTTTAATCTAAAGGGAACCTCTTAAAACCCCCATTTAAAAATCCCATAATTTCGTGACGTCTTAAAAATTATCAATCAATTCAGTTTTTCGCATTTTCACCTCTGATCCTTCGATAATTCGCCTTTTTAACGGATTTTCCCGCTATTTTCCA
>JANNYO010000068.1:0-2665 GCA_031410115.1 Rhodanobacteraceae bacterium
CCCCCACCGTTTCCTTTTTCTTTCCGCCCGCGCTGGGGGTCGCGCGCCCCCGGTACCGAGGCTTGGTTTCGCCCGGGTGTGGTTTTTTGCAAGGTTGCTCCCTAAAAACACGACTCGGTCGCGAGGCTGGCTTTGGTGATGCCTAACAGCACCGTTTCGGCAAATGCTGGGCGTTCGTTGCGCACGGCAGCGCGCACGTTTTCTTCCAACAGACGCACGCGGTCAATCTGTTCGCCGCGCAGGAACTTGGTATCGCCGACTTCGGTGATTTCAACTTTGCGCAACATCTGGCGAATAATCACTTCGATGTGCTTGTCGTTGATTTTCACGCCCTGGCCGCGGTACACCGACTGAATTTCCGCCACGTGATAGCGCGTCAATTCCTCCACGCCCTTGAGGCGCAGAATATCGTGTGCATTCGGTTCGCCGTCGACCACGGTTTCGCCTTTTTCCACGTGCTCGCCTTCAAACACGATCACTTGACGCCACTTCGGAATCAACTCTTCATGGATTTTATCGCCGTCGCGAATCACTAAGCGCTGTTTGCCCTTGGTGTCTTTGCCAAAGCCAACAATACCGGAAACTTCCGCCAAAATAGCGGGCTCTTTCGGTTTGCGCGCTTCGAACAAGTCGGCAACCCGTGGCAAGCCGCCGGTGATGTCGCGGGTTTTCGCGGACGCCTGCGGAATGCTGGCAACCTCGTCACCGACGCCAACTTCAGCGCCATCTTGCAGACGAATAATCGCACCTGCAGGCATGAAGCTTTGCGCTGGAATATCCGAGCCGGGAATCATAATCGGCGCGCCTTCTGTAGTTTCGATGCGAATCGTTGGGCGCAGCTCTTTACCGGTGCTGGATCGACGTTTCGGATCGGTCACTTGCAGGTAGCGCAGGCCGGTAGATTCTTCGGTTTCTTCTTTTACTGTTACGCCATCGACCAAATCCAAGAAGCGCATACGCCCGGCAACTTCGGAAATAATCGGGTGGCTAAACGCATCCCATTTGACGATCGTGTCGCCAATGGCAACCGTGGCACCGTCGGCGACGAACACTTTCGCGCCGTACGGAACTTTGTGACGCTCACGCTCGCGGCCTTGGCTATCTAACACCGACAAATCGCCGGAGCGTGACACCACGACCAAGAAACCCTTGCCGTGCTGCACGGTTTTGAGATTGAGCTTGATTGTGCCGTTGGTGCGCACTTGCACCTTATCTTGCACCTGGACGCCGGACGCCGCACCTCCAATGTGGAAGGTACGCATGGTCAGCTGGGTGCCTGGCTCGCCAATCGATTGCGCTGCGATCACGCCCGCCGCTTCACCGATATTGACTCGATGCCCACGCGCCAAATCACGCCCATAGCACTGTGCGCAGACGCCGAACTTGGTTTCGCAGGTGATTGTTGAACGCACCAAAATGCGCTCGACGCCCAAGTCTTCCAACTTTTGCACCAAGAATTCGTCAAGCAGCACGCCGGCTTTAACCGCAGGTTCGGAATCATCGCCTGGTGCGAACACATCTTCTGCCACCACGCGACCCAACACGCGATCACTCAGTTTTTCTTTCACTTCGCCGCCATCAATGACCGCTTCAAGCGTGATACCCAAGTTGGTGCCGCAGTCAATTTCGGTGATCACCACGTCTTGTGCGACATCGACAAGCCGACGCGTCAAATAACCCGAGTTTGCGGTTTTCAACGCAGTATCGGCCAAGCCTTTGCGCGCGCCGTGGGTGGAAATAAAGTACTGAAGTACGTCCAAACCTTCGCGGAAGTTGGCTTTGATCGGGGTTTCAATAATCGAACCATCGGGCTTCGCCATCAGGCCGCGCATACCGGCGAGCTGACGAATCTGCGCTGCCGAACCGCGGGCACCGGAGTCGGCCATGATGTAAATCGAGTTCATCGACTTCTGATCAATGATCTTGTCTTTGCCGGTTTCCTTATCTTTGATTTTGACTTTGTCGACCGCGATGGCATCCATCATGGCCTTTGCCACGACGTCGTTGGTTTTCGACCACAGATCGACCACTTTGTTGTAGCGCTCGCCATCGGTCAACGCGCCGCTGGAGAATTGGCGCGTCACTTCCATGACTTCTTTTTCCGCTGCCGCCAAGATCTTGACCTTCTCGTCCGGGATTTGCACATCGTTGATGCCGATGGAAATGCCTGCACGCGTCGCGTTGCTAAAGCCGGTGTACATCAGCTGGTCGGCAAACACGACCGTGTCTTTCAGACCCAAGCGGCGATAGCACGCATTGATCAACCCGCTGATCGCTTTTTTCGTCAGTGTCTGATTGACTAAATCGAACGGCAAACCCTCGGGCAAAATTTCCGCCAACAGCGCGCGGCCCACGGTGGTGTCTTTGATCGAAGTAACGTCGGTGCGGATGCCGCCCTTGACGCTGGTTTCGGTGATACGCACGCGCACTTTGGCGTGGATCGACACCAGTTTATTTTGATACGCGCGGTCGACTTCGCCGACGTTGGCAAATACCATGCCTTCGCCCGGAACGCCAATCAAATCACGGGTCATGTAGTACAACCCGAGCACGACGTCTTGGGTTGGCACAATGATTGGGTCGCCGTTTGCTGGCGACAGAATATTGTTGGTCGACATCATTAGCGCGCGCGCTTCGAGCTGGGCTTCTAAGCTCAACGGTACGT
>JANNYO010000069.1:0-8495 GCA_031410115.1 Rhodanobacteraceae bacterium
CCACGACACACGTGGTGCCATTCGCCAATGCGCCGCGCACTGCGTCGCGGTTGCCATCCCGGGCAATGCCAGTGAAGAACAGGCCCCAGCGATTGTCTAATAAACCACCACCCGCATCCGCCGCGTCGCTTTCGGTAACCCCCAAAAGCGCGCCAACCGCCCCCACCAACGCCCCGGTCGGAATTTGCTGGCCGCCAATATTGAACGCCATATCGTCCACCGAAACGCCGGTGGCGCCACCGCGCAGCGCACTTAGCCTTGCACTGGCGCCGGTGTTGGCGAAGTTCAAGTTGTCTTGGCTGGAGCTAGTCGCGGTCGAGTTTTCCTCCGCCGCCGTCGCACGCAATATCTGAACAATCGTGGCGGCACTGGCGTTCGTTACGGCGTTGCACTGGGCAAGCTCGGCGGCGGAGGTAACGCTGCCGCCTGTGCATAGCGCCACGACTGGCCCGATCGCTGCCGCAGCGACCGGATCGGTGGCAGCAACGATCAAGGCCGCTGGGTCGCGAATAACGCCCGGTGCTGCGGTTAAATTGACGGTAATGCTGACCGTACTCAGCGTGACACCGCCCTGAGTGATCGTGGCAGTACCTGACGTTGTCAAATTCGCGATCTGACCGTTCGCTGGTGTGTAGGCAAAGGTAAAGCCACCATTGGGCGCGCGCGCCACACTGACCCCCAAAACTCCGAGGCTCGGTTGGACACTAATGCTTGCCGCGGCATCCGTTGGGTAAATCTCTAAAGTGGAGCCAAGAAAGCTTACCGCTCCCAGTTGGCCGTTGATTGCGACGCTGGTATTCGTTGCAACCTGCGCCGGGCTGACCGCGTGCGGCTCGGTAGCCGAGCTTGCAAGAAAACTGGCGCTCGCCGCATAGCTAGCGGTCAATGTCTTGGCGCCCGACGATGTCGACGTCAATGAGCAGCTACCGATACCGTTGTTCAACGTGGCAACGCAAGTGGCACCGCTGCCGTCGCTGATACTGACCGTACCTGTGGGCGTTGCAGCTGCGGCTGTCACCGAGACCGCCACAATGTATGGCTGATTGATGTTTGAGGGGTCGGGCTGGTCGGAGGTGATGGTAGTGCTGCTTGCCACTGCAACGCTGGTTGGTTGAAATGTGATGTTTAGTGTTCTGTTTGGAATATCAAAGCAGTCAATGTCGTCTGCAATTTCAATCACTCCTCCTGCAAATGGTCTCGTTGGACAAGTGCTGCCTACGCGCCTCGCTACTCCGCCAGTGGTAAAACTAGCCTGGCCACCAGTCCCGCAACCAGTTAGCCTCAGCGTGCTAATAACCGAAAAACTTGGAACGGCTGTTATGCCAATTAAATTTGAGCGGCATGCGCCGGTGTCTAAATTAGCACTTGGGCCGAATAAGCGATTTGCTAATTCAAAGTTACTAGGAAGACTGAATGTAATGGTAACGTCCACGGTTGCCGTGCCAACAACAGTAACCGATGAAGGTGAAAAACTAACACTGAGGGTCGGTGCCTGGGCTTGCAATTGAAGACTAAAGAACAGTGCCACAATAGCAAAATATATTTTTAAATAAGCATTCACATCATTCTCCAAAAATTAATTAAATTAGTAAAATCTCTCTACGGTGCTTTTAAAATATTTAAAATAAAAAATTAATAATAAATATTTTTTAGTTAAGTATTTTTGGGGTGAGTGGCCACTGCTTGCGCAACAACTTCCGGCTACCAAAAAATATATTTACGTCAACATCATACCTAGTGCCATACACGTTGTATTGGCAAGTGTTTTGACAAAAACAGTTAATTTCACTTGAAAACTGCCAAAGAGTGTATTCAGGCCAAATTTTATTTGGAAAGTCGTCAACTTTTTCCTTAAACCGGGCGTACCAAAGCGGTAGTTTGGCAAATGTTTCTTTGTTTATATCCTTGCCAATAAGATTTGTACTGGCATGATTTAAATAGATAATAGGGCGTCGTTGAGTAGCGCTCTCTATTTGCGTAACAAAAATTTTTGCTGCATCTAGTGTCATGTATTTTGGCCCAACTTCTTCTAGATCGAGTGCGATCAATTCGTCCGGGCCCGGCTTCGCAATGTCAAGGTAATGCTTGGCTTGTTCAACCGGATCGCCCGGACGTCCAAGATGGTATGAACCCCAAAGATAGCCACGTTTTATCGCCTCGTTTTTTCGCTCCGTATACATGCCGTCGGTTTTTAGCCCTTCAGTTGCTTTATGAATAATCGCTGTTACGCGCTTATCAGTTGCGATTTTATCCCAATCAATTTCATTGCCAGAATACAAATCGATTACAATCGCGAATTCCGGATTGCGCCACGGCGCGTTGAGTTGAGCTGTTGGCTTGTTTAGTTCGGCAGATTGGCAGGTCGCAGCCAAGCAAAAAGTTGAAATTATAGGAAATGAAATTTTCATATTGTAGTCCGCTAATTGTTATTTACTTGCGGCCGCTTTCGCTGCTGCTTTAGCATCAAGATACTCTTTAAAAAATAAATTTGCGCCGAGGGCATCAAGCCCCGCGTTAGTATTTAGTTTTGTGATTGCTGCATCCGCTTGTTCTAGCCCGCCGGTTAAACTGCATGCGCCGTGATAAACAACAGCATCTGCGATAGCCAGTTCGAGCGAATACTCGTCTAGTTCTTTGGTGCTAGCAACTTTCATTTTTTCAAGAATATTATCGCGCCTTGAGTTGATCCCCTTCGTTATAATGTGTGCTGCAACGTCAGCAAAATAGTCCTGATTGTACTCAGCGCGGACGGCTGACGACACTCCGGACAGTGCAGATAAGTATTTCGCCACATTTACCGCTTCTGCCGTGGCACCGGCGGCACCGAATATAGACGATGCGGTGCCTGACCAAAAATTAAAGCGTGACTGTTTCTTCTTGATTGTCATTTTGTACTCTTCGCACAATATATTTGATGTCATAATTATTTTGTCTTGTATGCGATTGCGTTGTGATTTATTTTTAACATCAGTTTGCAGCTCTTTTTCAACATCTATTTTTGCGATCGGGTTGAGTACTACTTCCTCCGCACTGAACTTATCGGCCTTGTTTTCATTGCTTGCGCAGCCCGTTAAAAATAATTAAGGCCATAGCCAATGAAGTTATTTTCGTCATGATGTTCTCCCTTTAAAATCGTTAGTAAAAGAAACTAGCCGTATTTTCATTCTCTTCCCTTACCCCACCCCAAAATCACCACCAACTCCACCTGACTACCCGTGCCCGTTACCTGAAATAATTTCTACAAATACGTGCGCCCGGTTTAATAGCCGAAAACAGCGGCGGTACACGCAGCGCGCGACGCGGGCGTGGGTTCCAGCGCATCAACAAACAGCACGGTCAGGGCGTCCGCTGTGCGGGTTGCATTCAGATGACTTGCGCGCTCTAACACCGGGCGCGCGCCTGATGACCGGGCGCCGATTGGTTGCTGGGCGTCGTGTGGTTACTGCGTCTATGTGCTGCAACGTGCGCCATGCTCCGCTCTCTCGATTTGACACGTGCAATGCCAACTCGCTCACAGATTGCACCAAGGCAGCGGCTGTGTAATCCCCCGATTGGGGGAGATGTGTGCCTGTGTCTAGGCATGCCGCCGACGCTTGTCGGCGGCGCGGAAAAACACTTCATCGGACGATCCCATTGGCGCAGTGCTCAGCTGCAGAAATAGCGCAACTGCCTGCGGGTTTCCTCTGCCCAAGCTCAAGTTTTCTAGTCTGAAAATTATTATCGTGCGTAATCAATGGCTTAAATGCGCTTGAACACTGCGCTTTGGGGGAGTTTTTTTGCGCTATGCTGCCGGGGACGTCGCCCGAGACCCGCGCCATGCCGCAAACGTTGTCAACTTTGCGCATCAACTTCGCGAACCGCTGTGTAATCCACAGCGATCGCGTGGTAACAATTGAGCCGAAAGCCGCGCTGCTTTTGGCGCTGCTGCAAAAATTCGTGGGGCAAGTTGTAACGCCGGAGACGATACGCGCGCAGGTGTGGGGCGGTCGGGCGCTTGGGAAAGGCGTACTTTCCCAGACGGTGCATAAATTACGCACCGCGCTGGGCGACGATGGCACGCTGATTCGCTCACTGCGCCATCAAGGATATGTGTTGACCTCGGCGCTGGTTGAAGACTTATCTTCCGCACCGCTTCCGCAACACTCCGCCGGCGACGCCGGAAGAATCGGCTCTGGAGCCGAAGCTGAGAAATCGGCGATAAGCATGCAAAGTCTCGCGGAAGCGGCACGCAAGAAAAGTCGCGCAGACGTCGAGTTCGCGCAGCTCGGGAAGACACGTTTGGCACACTTTCCAACGGCCGTGTGGATCGTCGCCGTTCTACTGGGCGGCAGTGGCTTGAGCTATTTTTACGGCGCTGATCGCTCCGGCGAACTCTCCAATAAGCCTGCGGTGCAAGTTAGTAAGCAGCAGGCGCAATCCGCGTACGAGTTGGGGATGACCTACACGCAGTTGGGATCGCGCGCTGGATTCCGTGAGGCTGAGTCGTTGTTTGAGTCGGCGCTAACAAATCCAGCCTATCGAACCCGCGCGCTCAGCGGTATCGCAACATTATCAGTGCAGCGATACTTTCTTGATCGGCAAGACTATTCAGTCAGCCTAGAACGTGCGCGCGGTGCGCTCGTCCAGATCGCACACGCAGATCAAGCGTTGCCCATTGTGCTGTTGGCGCACGCTGAAGTTGCATCGTTGAGCGCCAACCCGTGGCGATCCATTCGCTATTTGCAGCGCGGGATAGCCAAGGTTACGCCCGCAGTAGAGGCAAGTTTTGCGCTACACGATCAGGCAGGTGCCGCTTTAGCAACGCACATCGTGGCGGCCGAAAGTGGTGCTGACGTTGGCGCTCGCTTGCACAACAAATTGGCGCGTGAAGCGCTGGTTCCCGGGGCATTTCGGATTGCGCAATTCGCCAGCGAGCGGTTGCCACAGAGCGAGGCGACCCGGGCGCTGGTGACTGCACAGCTTGCACATTGGCAATTAAATGACGTGCGCGGGCTGCTTGCGCTGCGCACGCGTTTCCCTGCCGATGCGTCAGCGCTGTGGGCTTACGCTGCGGCACTGAGCCAGGCACAGCAGATAGACTCGGCGACCGCTGCGCTCAACGAGTGGCTTGTCTTGAATCCAGACGATGATTTCGCGTTGGCAATCGCGCTGACATTAGCGGCAAAACGCGGCTCCCTTACCGAAGCGCAAGTCCTGTTTGAGCACTACCGAGCGTTACCGCGCCGCGGTGACGGAGCATCGCTGTGCATGGTGTTTGAAGCGCTGGACGCGTTGGCCCTGCGTGAGCCGCAAGTCGAACTGCTTGGCCGCATCAATGAGGTGCCGCAAGATGCTGTTGAGGGGCTGTGGTTGCGAGCTTACGCCGCAAATTTAGCGAGCCCTAGCGGGGCGTTTGCGGACACTATTGATTTTGCTTCAGCGGCCTTTGAGCGCGACGTTGTGCGCGGTACGCTGGTGAAATTTTGGCGGCCAGATTTTTCCTTTGCGCGACTCACTCGGTATCACAGTTGGCTCAAAAGCGCTGCGCCATCGCCCGCTGTCACGCAGCGCCTTGCGCGGTTACATCAAGCGATTGCCTCAGAGCGCATAAGGCTTGCAAATGAAGGATTGAATCCTCGATGGCTCGCACGTTTGGAGCTGAAGTGAGTGCAGATCTAGCGTCAGCGATTCCAAGCAGCGTCCTGCGGCGCTGTGGCAACGTCGTGATTGACATTGACCGCGAACTTGTTTGGCGTGTGCTCGAGGGCGAAGCCCGAATGCAAATTTATCCTGAGCTACGCGTAAAAAAATTTCTGTTTGCACTGGCGTGTGCGCCGTCGCAGGGGAAGACTCATCCGGTTTGGACGTCACGCCAAGGCGTGACTCATCCGGTTTGGACGTCACGCCAAGGCGTGACTCATCCGGTTTGGACGTCACGCCAAGGCGTGACTCACGCACTCAGCAAATCCGACTTGCTCGCAAGCCTTGAACCGCCTGAGATTGGCGAACATGCCTTAAGCCAAGCTGCCAGCCAAGTGCGCGACTTGCTGGGTGATCTTGACCGAAAAGTTTTGCGCGCTATTCGCAACGTCGGGTATGAGCTAGACACATTTCCCTACACCGAACCCCAGTATGCGCAAAAGCAATTGGCTATCGAGGCGGCACTGGAAAATGCGCGCGATGGCACCGACGCGCTCGACGCGGACCGTTCGGGTGGTAGAGCCGAGGCGCCCATGCAGCCTGCGATTGCTTTTACGCGCCGACGTGACGATCAAAGCAGTGCAGTCGTCCAAGGGGGTTACCTGCGCGTTTTGGCCGCCGCAGCATTCGCTATTGCGCTGGCGTCACTTTGGGCGTGGCAGAGGATTCCCCCGCAAACGCCAATTGAGGTCATTGACTTGGTGCGGGTGCGCGCAGCGGTGGAAAGCGCGCAGCCTGAGCGCATATGGGATGTTTTGCCGACGCTGGAAAAAGCGCTGGTGCAGCAGCCAAACTCTGCAGAATTGTTGGCGCTATACGCAGATGCTTGGTCGATTGATTACGAGATAGGCAGCTCCAAAATCAACGTTGTGCTTGATTTATCGCTGCCTGCTGCACGAAAAGCGGTGGCAATAGCGCCGGAGTATGCGGGCGCGAGCAGCGCACTGGGGATGGCACTGCTTAATTTAGACCGTTTCAATTTGGCACTTTCAAGCTACCAACAGGCCGTCGCCCTTGAGCCCAACCGCTCGAAGTACTGGAGTCGGCTTGCAGTGAATCAAAGCCTACTGCTACAACCGATTGCCGCTGAAGCGTCGTATCTTAGGGCAGGTGCATTGAGTCAGGACGATTGGACCGCTTTAGGACTGGTATTTAATCGTGCAATGCAAGGCGCGGTGCAAACGGCGCAATTTGAGTCGCTTCGGCAACGTTTCCCACAAAACTTGTATGTTCCCTATGAATTCGCATGGACTGAACATTGGGCGGGCCGCACTGAAGCTGCACGCGCTGTAATGGAACGGTTTTACCAAATTGACCCCACGCGCTCCTGGGCGATCGCGCAGCTAGCTGAATTGCGTCGGCTCGACGGCGATGCAGCGGGGGCAAAGTCACTCATGAGTACACACAAAGCGCTCTATACGAAGTATGACGGTGACAACTCCATTCTAGTGATGCGCCTGCTGCGCCGATATGCGCCTAACGAGGCGCAAGTGTTAGCGCAACAGTTTCAGACCGTATCTGGGCCAATACGCGAACTTGCTTACAGCCAATGGTTGACGGGCGAGATCGCACTCGCGCGCGGTAACCGAGAGGATGCCCTGCGCGCCTTTGAAGCAGCGTGGCAGTTAGATCTAGATAACGGCGTTTTTTTGCGCAATTGGCGAATTGATTTAGGGATCACTGAACTGCTGACGCATGAAGCGGTGTTGCGCGCAATGAATAAACATGCCCGCGCCGATGCAGTTAGAGCCGTCAACAAGAGTCGTGCCGCGTTGGCGCGAGCAAACGGATTTAGAACTCGCTTGATGGACGTGTGGAATGAGTGACGCCGCCTATCCATATTTAAACTCAGCATCGCATCCTCGATTGCCTAAAGCTTCGTCATGGTGAGTTTTCAGCCCTAAATTACGCTGTTGAGTCACGCCTTGGCGTGACGTCCAAACCAGATGAGTCACGGTGAACATAGCATCGTCACTGCGAGGAGCGAAGCGACGCGGCAGTCTCGGTTTCGAGGCCGCGATTGCTTCACTGCGTTTGATGGGATGGACTCCTCTTCCCATGGACGGCATCGTGATGTGCCAAGCTAAGTTTCCAACCTATAGCAAAACAGTAAAGAGGAGTCCGCCGTGAAGTCTAGCCAGAATTGTGTGCAACACCAAGCTAATGCGAATAAATCCAAGCCAGTGAAGCGCGCGCGCCGCGTACGGCAATTGCGAAGTGTATTGCGTTGACCTCGCGAAAAACCTGTTTCACGTCAATCGCTACAGCGCCCACAGCGAATGCTTGTCGAGCAAGTTAATCTCGCGCAAGAAGTTCGATACGCTGGTGCGCGATCCGCAGCGGCCGCGCGCGCTGTTTGTGCTGGAGGCGTGTGCCAGCGCCAACTACTGGGGGCTGACACTGCAAGATCGGGGGGATCAGGTCAAGCTCGTGCCGCCGCAATTCGTCGCCAAGCAGCGCATTGGCAATAAGACGGATCGCAATGATGCTGAAGCGATTTACGCGGTTCACATGGATCCACGCGTGCACCCGGTGCCGTTAAAAACACCCGCGCAGCAGGATCAGCTTTCGCTGAATCACACGCGTAGTTTTTTGATCAAGCTCAGCACGGCGGTGAGTAATCATCTGCGCTCCCTGCTCGCAGAGCGTGGGCTGGTGACCGCGAAGGGCTGCGCGGGGCTGGATCAGCTTATTGAAACGGTGACCGACATTGAGCTGACGCCGCTCAGTGTCGACTGTCAGCCCGTGGTTGTGGTGTTGAAGGTGTTTCGGGAACAGCTGTCGAGTCATGTTGACACGCTAGACAGCAAGCTAAA
>JANNYO010000070.1:0-5189 GCA_031410115.1 Rhodanobacteraceae bacterium
CAGGCGGAAGCGGAGGCCGATTTAGTCAAAAAGGGCGTCATTCCGGCGATCACTTACAAACGCACCGAACTCAACCGCGATCAGCTCAAACTGAAAGTCGCCATTGAAATCGAGCGCATGCAAAATTTCGCGCACACCATCGACGCGCAGTTGGCAGCATCACGGGCGCGGCTTGCGCAGTTGGACAACACGCTGCAGCTGCGAGTGCGCCAAGCGGGTGCGTTGCAGGTCAAAGCGGGCATTAGCGGCGTGCTGCAACAAATCGCAATTGAAGAAGGCCAACAGGTGACCGCTGGTATGAACTTGGCGCGGGTTGCGCGGCCAGATTTGCTGATGGCGCAGCTGAAAGTGCCTGAAACACAGGCGAAAGACATCAGCATTGGTTTAATCGTCAAAGTCGATACGCGCAACGGCATCGTCGCTGGAACAGTCGCGCGCATTGACCCGGCGGTGCAGGCCGGAACCGTGCAGGTCGACGTCGAACTAACCGGTGCACTTCCGGTGGGTGCACGGCCGGATTTATCGGTAGACGGCGTGATTGAAATTGCCAGTTTGAGCAACGTGCTGTACGTCGGGCGGCCAGCAACCGGGCAGCCGCAAAGCACGATTAGTCTGTTCAAATTACGCAGCGACGATGCCACTCAGGCGGATCGCACCGAAGTGCGTTTGGGCCGCGCGTCGGTGAGCGTGATTGAAGTAACCGGTGGCCTGAATGTTGGCGACAAAGTAATTTTGTCGGACACTTCTGACTTTGATCGCTTTCAGCGGGTGCGGTTGAAGTAGGTTTTGGCAACATCCTAAAGCTCAAAGCGGCAATTTTTGCTCCGCACAATTTTTCTTTACAGCAACCGACATACTGATTAACACCAATTCTCAAATCGTCATTCCCGCGCAGGCGGGAATCCAGAGGTCACGCAATCGCGCGACTAGCTCGGTATTGGCTTGGCCCCTGGTTCCCCGCCTGCGCGGGGAGGACGAACAATTCGACGGGAGCTGCATAAATCGCTGTGTTTGAACAATTTACTTTTCAATTTTCTGTTTTCATCTGACCCTGAGGCACCTGTATGTCACTGATTCAATTAAGTAATTTGAGTAAGATTTTTTATGCCGACGAAATTGAAACACACGCGCTAAGCGAGGTGCACTTGAGCATCGCCAAAGGCGAATATGTGTCGATTTCCGGGCCTTCAGGCTGCGGTAAATCGACCCTGCTGTCCCTGCTGGGTTTACTCGACACGCCCACAGGCGGCACCTATCAGCTCAATGGCAGTAACGCCGAAGCGCTCAAACCCAACGACCGCGCGCGCATTCGCAACAAAGAAATTGGTTTTGTCTTTCAGGCATTCAATTTAATTGGCGACTTGAGCGTGTTTGAAAATGTCGAGTTGCCCTTGACCTATCGCCCGGGCGTGGGCAAAGCCGAGCGGCGCGAGCGCGCCTTGAAAGCGTTGGAGCGCGTCGGCATGGGGCATCGGATCAAGCACTTCCCCAGTCAACTTTCTGGCGGCCAACAGCAGCGGGTCGCGGTGGCGCGTGCGCTGGTCGGCGAGCCTTCCATTTTGCTCGCAGATGAGCCCACCGGCAATTTAGACAGTAAAAACGGCGAGCAGGTCATGGGGCTTTTGAAAGAACTGCACTCCGCCGGTGCGACGATTTGTATGGTGACGCACGATCCGCGCTACGCCGATTTTGCCGATCGAAAAATTCATATGTTCGACGGACGCATTGTGGATGAGCAAACCCTGCATCGTTTGCGCGCCGAAGAGGATGAGCGCTTAGAAAAGATGCGAGCGAAGTAGGCTTAAGCGCAAACTGTTTCTTGGATCAACATGACCGCCCTATTCGACATCTGGAAAGAGAGCCTGCGCATCACTTTGCGCAATAAACTGAATTCACTGCTGGCCGTCGTTATTTTGGCAGCAGGCCTGGCTGGATGTGTGTTTGCCATTGGCATGGGCGTGGCGCTTTTTAGCAACGACGGCAGCGTGATTCCGCAAACCATACATGTGATCGGCGAGCGCGAGGGCACGCGCATGGGCGCGCTGCGCGGGCGTGACGCACTGGCGTTGCGCGCGCTGAACTTGCCTGAACTCGCTACCATGAGCCTATTGCGCTCAGCAACGTTCAATGTGCGCATACAAAAAACAAACAAACCGGGCGCTGGGCGCGGCTTAAACATTGAGGGCGTTTGGACCGACGGCGAAATTTTCACCACGCTCGGCTGGACGATGGCGCTTGGGCGTGATTTTAGGCCGGCCGACTTTGTCGCGAACGGTGCCAACGATGCCGCAATTTCAGGCGGCGTCATTATCAGTGACTTGCTGTGGCGCAACGAATTTGGTGCGCGCGCAAACGTGCTGGGTCAGCCACTGTTGATCGATGGCACGCGGCGCGAGGTCATTGGCGTATTGCGCCCTAGCCGCGCGTTCCCTAACCGCGGGCAGCTGTATGTGCCGTTTCGGCTAAGCGCAGATTCCACTTTAATCGGGCGGTTCTTCAACGTTTTTGCGCGCATACAGCCGAATCAACTAGATGCGGTAAAAATAGGCGTTGCCGCACTTCAAGCACGGCGCGAGGCGGATGTCGGTGCGCCGGCAAAACGCTCGCCCTTCAGCGTGGTTGACTTCAGTACAGCGGGTGCAAATCCAGAAACTAAACTGGTTTTTCAGATGCTTAGCATCGTCGGCTGGCTGGTGTTGCTGCTCGCTTCAGTCAACGTCGGCGGGCTATTGCTGGTGCACTGGCTTTCACGCACACACGAAATTGCAACGCGCAGCGCTTTGGGCTCATCAAAAGTGCGTTTGGCCGGTGCGGCGCTGATGCAAGCGACGATTTTAGTGGCTTTGGCGCTATCGCTGACCCTCATTAGCCTGCATTTCGGCATGCCGATGTTCGAAGAATTTTTGCACACCAGCCCAAACGCAGGCGTGCCGATCTACATGCATTTCAACCTCAAGTTGGGCATGCTTTTGCCGATGATGTTGGCTTGCCTAGTCGCGGTATTCGCAAGCACCGCGCCGGTGCTGTGGCATCTGCGCGAATCCAATTTGATGCGCGAATTGCGCGGCACTGAACGCGGCAATTCTGGCGCTGGAAAATTGGGTTTGACACTCTTGGTTACGCAATGTTTGCTCAGCGTTTCAGCGGTGTTAATCGCGGTGATGTGCGCCCAAGGTGCCAGCGCCGCGATGCAGCGCGACTACGGCATTCACGCGCCGCGCGTACTGGTGGCGCAGATTCGCAGCTCCGATCAAGCCGCACAAATTCAGGCCGGGCGGCAGCTGTTTGCAGAACTAAAAGCGCATCCTGACGTCGAGTTGGCAAGTGCCAGCATGGGCATTCCACAAATCTTTCAACCGAATGCCGAACTGGTCGTCGGCACCGAACGCGTTGCGATTAATTTCACCCCCAGCGACGCCAATTTTGCCGACGTTTACGGCGTCAAAATCCGCACTGGGCGTTGGCTGTTGGACACCGATGTTGGCCATAATGTCGTCGTGATTGACCCTGCAGCGGCGGCACTGGCATTCCCTACGGGCGATGCAATCGGGCAAGAGATAACTTACTTTGGCATAGACGGTAAAAGCAAACGCAGCGCCACGGTCATTGGTATTACCGAGCCAGTTTCGCTGGATTTAGAGCAAGGCCCAGACAAGCCAAGCATGTTCGTGCCTATGCAGTGGGACGAATCGCTCGGCGTATGTTTTTCAGTTAGAACCCGTGCGCAAAACGAGCGCACATTTCTACCCACCTTTGCGCGCCTGGGAAATGCCGCCGACGCGCGCATTGCGCTGTTCAATTTGCGCAGCTATCGCGAAGCGTTCGAAGCTGCGGGTGGTGGCTATCGGATATTGAGTGGCTTATTTGCACCCATGGGCGTGCTAGCACTGGTACTGACTGCGGTCGGTTTAGCCGCACTGTTGGGCAGTTTAGTTGCCAAACGGATGCGCCAAAGCGCGATTCGGCGGGCACTGGGCGCGAGCGCATCGGGGGTATTGATCCCGCTGCTGCGCCCGTTGCTATTGGCAGCGGCATTTGGCTTAGCGGTCGGAACGGCGCTGGCACTGCCGCTTGCCATCCAAATGAGCAAAATGATTTTCGAGGGCCAATACTTGTCCAGCGCAACGATCATCATCACGCTATTAATTGTGATTGGCGCCCTGTTAGTCGCCTGCATTACCCCGGCACGGCGGGCACTGCGGGCAAATCCAAATTTGATCTTGAAACAAGAATAATCTGTGTTGAGCTCAGCAAGTTCACTGGTCAAAGTGTGGCTACGCCCGTTTCGTACGCTCGGCGCATTCGCCATGCTGTGGTTGCTCACACTCGCCGCAGGAATTGCGATCAGTGCCGTTGCCTACACGTATTTCAAACACACCGTGTTGCAACCGTTGGCGCTGGCGCAGGCCGATCAGCTGTATGCAATTGTGCGCGCACCAACGCCATCTAATTTGGCGAAAAACGCGTCACAGGCGGCGCCAGACTACAGCCTATTAACGCGCGGCAAGCTGTTTGAAATCAACGCAATGAAAGGCGTTTCGGCGGCAGGAAGCATGCGGCAAGTGCAACGTTTGAGTGGCTCAGGCGTTGCCGCCGAGCAGATTGCGCTGCTCTATGTCAGCCCGAACTGGCTGCGGGTGTTGGGTGCTAAGCCTGTGCTGGGCCGGCGCTTTGCGCGCATCGATTGCGACAGCGAAAATGTGATGATTTCCGAAGCGCTGTGGCGCAGCCGTTTTAATCGGGACCGCGAAATCGTCGGGCGCACAATTGATGTTGCAGGCGAAGCGAAAATCATCATCGGCGTGGTACCAAGTTCGGTGCAGCGCGTTGCGCCAGAGGCGATTTTTAGTGCGTCAAAATTTGCCGATCTAGCGCGCGATCAAGATTTTTCACTAAGCGTTATCGCACGGCGTTTTACCGCGCTATCGGCGGAGAACATGGACGCTACGTTGAACCGCGCGGCGCTGAATGTGCGCGCCACCAATTTACACACCGAGCGTAACAGCGCGATGCGCTCGACCTTGACGCCAGTACTTGCCCTGGTGGCTCTACTTGCCCTGCTAATCGCTTGCAATGCCTCAAGCCTGTTTGCAGTGTCCGTGCTTGAGCGCATGCAGGCGCTTGCGATTGAAGTGGCATTGGGTGCGAAATTACCGCGCTTATTGGCGCAAATTGCCGGGCAAAGTTTG
>JANNYO010000071.1:0-7539 GCA_031410115.1 Rhodanobacteraceae bacterium
CTAGACAAATTCAAAGAGGCGATCACTTTTGCCGACAAGGCTTTTGCAACCGGTGACGCACCCGCGAAATCCTGGTACCAGATTCGTCTGAACAGCTTCTACCAGGGCGAGGACTATGCGGGTTCCGCCGCCTACGCAACAGAGCTAATGGCGAAAGAGCCAGACAATCGCCAGTGGCTGTCGATTGCAGTGTCGTCGTATTTGAGTCTGGAAAAAAATTCTGAAGCGCTCGCGCTGCTTAATGCTGCAAAAAACAAGAACCAGCTTGATTCCGCAGAACTGTGGACGCAGCTGTATCAGCTGTATAGCAATAGCGATCAGTTTAGTGAGGCAGGTGCGGCGATTGAGGAAGGCATTGCCAAGGGCTTTCTGAAAAGCGACGCCAAACGCATGTCTTCACTTGGGCAAAATTATTACATGGGTGCGCAGGCGGTTGAAGGTAAGCCAGAAGCCAAACCCATGCTAGACAAAGCAATTGAAGCCTTCAAGCGCGCCATTCCGTTGGATCTAAAAAATGGTGAGGCCGAACTTTGGCTGGGTCAAATTTTGCTGTTAGACCGGGATGATGCAAAAGGTGGACGCACCTATTTAGCTTCGGCGGTGACTAAAACACTCGATAAACCAGGTAACGCCTACTATTTACTGGGTGTGGCGGAAGATCAAATCGGTAACCGCGTGGCGGCAAAAGCGGCGCTGGTAAAAGCGCAGGGCTACCCAGAGTCGAAAGGCAATGCCACGACCTACCTAAAAAACTTTAAGTAAATGCGGTCAGAAGTTTGCGCATCACTAGAGCAATAATTCTTCAAAGTCCAATAGAATTTTTTCGTGTGCCGCCTTGTGCGGTATACGGCTAGTGGTGTAGCTTTCAGTTCATACAGCTCGGTCGAAAGTCATGTTTCGGCGGGCATCAAAAATATTGTTCATTGAGCTTGATCTGACCGTCAAGACCTAAAAGCGAGAGACGATGGCCTCACGATTGGAAAAACAAAGCGGCTTGAATGTGCGTCGAATCACGGCGATCACGCTCACAACCATCGCGCACGTAGTCATTTTTGGCACACTTATGTTGCCGGTAAAAGCGCCGGAAAAAGCAACGGCATCACAAGCTGAAGAAGTGTCGATCATTGATCTTCAGCCACCGCCACCACCGCCACCACCGCCACCGCCACCGCCGCCCCCACCGCCCCCGCCGCCGCCGAAAGACACACCGCCGCCACCGCCGCAGCCGGTGCTTGATCTGCCGCCGCCGCCGCCAGAAGCACCACCGGAGGCAACAACGGAGGAAGTGTCTGAGGAACGTGGCGTCGTTGCGCCCCCCGCACCCCCTGTGGAACCTGCGCCACCGCAAGTTTCTGAGGCCGGTCAAGACATTGGCTACAACCGGCAGTTTCAACCGCGCTACCCGCCGGTGATGATGCGACGAGGTGTGGAAGGAAAAGTGATGTTACGCGTGTTAGTTGGTGAGGACGGATCTGCGGTGACTATCGAAATCGAGGACGGTTCTGGGCATCGAGAATTTGATCAGGAGGCGAAACGAGTCGTTGCCAAATACAAG
Organism: Rhodanobacteraceae bacterium; assembly: GCA_031410115.1. Classification (GTDB taxonomy): domain Bacteria; phylum Pseudomonadota; class Gammaproteobacteria; order Xanthomonadales; family SZUA-5; genus JANNYA01. Next base: position 1,556 of record JANNYO010000071.1, read on the forward strand.
TTCAATCCAAAAAAGATTAACGGCGCAGCTCAACAAGGCTGGGTGCGTGTCCCGGTCGTCTTTAAAATGGAAGGCTAATTTATGGCTCAAGATGCAAACACCACAAGCCCCGCCGAACAGCAAACCAATGCTGCGGTTTTAGTTGATCCGGCTGCGGCAGCAAGCCCTTCAGCGCCGATCACAGCTGCGCCGACGATCGGTACAGACGCGGGCGAGCTGACCGTTAATATCCCGCAACTCGCTATGCCCGGCATGAACGATGCCCCTGCGGTTAGCGCTCAAACGTTATTGCAAAATAACGAGGCGCTGGCGTTGACCAACATGGGTTTCAACCATTTGCTGCATAACAGCGACCCGGTCGGGCTGACGGTATTGTTTATTCTATCGGCGATGTCGGTCGGCACTTGGTATTACATTTTCTTCAATACCTTCCGCGCCTTTGTCGTGAACGCGCGCACTTCCGGAGTGATGACGCGCTTTTGGGACGCTAATGCCCCAGCCGATGCGGCGAACGCAATGCGCGCAGAGCCCGATTACGAGCCGTTTTCGAAAATTGCCCTCGCGGCGGCAGATGCAGCGGCGCACCATGCCGATGCACAGGGTGGTCGGATGGCAGAAGCACTTTCGCGCCAGGAATTTATTGATCGCGCGATCAAGCAGTCAGCGGCTCGCGAAAGCAACAAATTCGACAGTGGTTTGACTTTGCTCGCTACGGTCGGTTCTACGGCGCCGTTTGTTGGTTTGTTTGGTACGGTTTGGGGCATCTACCACGCTTTGGTCGGGATTGGTCAACAAAAACGCGTGTCAATGGATGTGGTGGCGGGGCCGGTTGGTGAAGCATTGATAATGACCTGTATCGGCTTAGGCGTCGCAATTCCCTCGGTGTTGGCTTACAACTATTTCGTGCGGGGCAACAATCGCCTAAAAAGTAAAATTGAAACCTTCAGCAAAGACTTGTTTGATTTCTTTGCCACCGGTGAGCGCGTTCGACTCGTTAAATACGGCGCACGTCAATCCGAACCCCGCGTCGTCTAGGAGTAGTTTATGTCTATGAGTTCAAGCGGCGATTCTGGCCACGGCGCACCAAAAGCCGACATCAATACGACGCCGCTCGTTGATGTGATGTTGGTGCTGTTGATCATTTTTATGATCACCGCACCGTTGATGGCAGATAAAGTCAAAGTGGAATTGCCGACAGCGACGTCCGAGGCACAGGAAAAAGTTGAAGACAATGCACCGAAGGTGACGCTTTCTATTGTTCGAAAAAATGGCGCAACCAACTATTACTGGGGTGAGCAACTGGTCACGCCGGAGACGCTCGCAGCTCGGATGCGCTCAGAGGCGCAAAACAGCAACAACCGAATCCGAATGAAAATACGCGCGGACAAAACCTGTAAATATGAAGACGTGAGCGCGGTTTTGAAACTGGCAAAAAATAACGGCATCCAATTTATCTCGTTCGTGTCCTCGCCCGAAGGCCGTGGTTAGCCCGAACGATTACGTCATGCTTGGCGTTAGTTGACCTGGTTTCAGCGCACTTGTTTACCGTGTCGCTTGAGCGAGACTTGTCTGGCGTGTCGCCTTCCGGCGAGACTTGTCTGACGTGTCGCCTTCCGGCGAGACTTGTCTGGCGTGTCGCCTTCCGGCGAGACTTGTCTGACGTGTCGCCTTCCGGCGAGACTTGTCTGACGTGTCGCCTTCCGGCGAGACTTCTTATCGAAACAGCAAAAAATATTAAAAGGAATTTTCATGGCTTTTACGAATAGCAGTAGCGCTGGCGCACCGATGTGTGACATCAATACGACGCCACTTGTTGACGTGATGTTGGTTTTGTTGATTATTTTTATGATCACGGCACCAATGATGACGAATAAGACCGATGCCAAAGTGCCTCTGCGCTCTTTGAACATCGAAGTACCGCCGACTCCGCCGACTATTTTCACTGTTGATGTGCAGTCAAGTGCGGCTAAGCGACCGTCGCTCGCGCTCGAGGGCGTGCCGATTGGTGCCGAAGATTTGTTGTCGCGCTTGAAAGCCGAAGCGCTAAAAGGTGCCACAATGGCCGAGATTAATATCCGCACGGCACCCGATGCGAGCTATGAGCATATGGCGCAGGCGATGGCATTGATTAACTCGGCTGGCATCAAGAAAATTCGTTTTGATGAGCTAAATCCTCCGGGGTTGGTGCCCGCCGCCGGCGCAGTACCGATTCAATAGAGCCAGCGCTAGAGGCAAGCATCTGCTGTAACCGCTCGCTTAAACCGCTCACTTACTCGGGCGGTTTTTTTTCGCCTGAACTTTGATCTTTGCGCTTGCTGCCTTGCCCCTGTAGCCGTTAACCTAGCGGCCTAGCGGGTGTAGTTCAATGGTAGAACTGTAGCTTCCCAAGCTACTAGCATGGGTTCGATTCCCATTACCCGCTCCAACAACGTTATCGCGGAACATGTTTTGTGTTGACAAAATTGACCCGTGCGACTCGTTTGTTTTGTGCGACATAAGGCCGCTATGCGAATCGTTATTTTGTCCAGAAATAGGCGGCTGTATTCCACTTCGCGCTTGATCGAAGCGGCAAAGGCACGTGGTGTCAAAGTCAGCGTGATCGATCCGTTGCGGTGTTACATGCGCATCAGTGTCAGTGGCGCACAAATCCACTATCGCGGCCGCAGGCTGAAGGACGTCGCCGCAATTATCCCGCGCGTTGGGGCGTCAGTGACTTTTTATGCGACCGCTGTCGTGCGCCAATTTGAAATGATGGGCGTGTACACGCCGAATTCGGCAGACGCGATCCAGCGCGCGCGCGACAAATTGCGGGCATCACAGCTGCTTTCGCAGGCGGGCGTCGATATGCCGCTAACGGTTTTTGGCGACAGCCCCGATGACACCAAAGATTTATTGACCATGTTGGGTAAAACCCCGCACGTTATTAAGCTGGTGGAAGGCACGCAAGGGCAGGGGGTAGTGCTCGCAGAGACGCGTTCGGCGGCGGAAGGATTGATTGAGGCATTTCGCGGATTGCAGGCGAACTTTTTGGTGCAAGAATTTATCAAAGAAGCCAAGGGCGCTGATATTCGCGCATTTGTTGTCGGTGGTAAGGTGATTGCGGCGATGCGACGCCAGGGTAAGCCCGGTGAATTTCGCAGTAACTTGCATCGTGGTGGTTTTGCCGTTCCAGTGAAAATTAGCAAACTAGAGCGCGAAACTGCGATCCGAGCGGCGGAAGTGATGGGTCTGGGCATTGCGGGCGTCGATTTGATTCAATCCGAGCGCGGCCCGCTGGTGCTAGAGGTGAACTCATCGCCCGGCTTAGAAGGTATCGAGGGTGCCACCAAACTTGATATCGCTGGTGCCATCATTGAGCATATCGTGCGCAAAGTTGGAAGTCGCGGTGGGCTGGTGATTCGCCGCCGTAAGAAATCGATTGAGCCTCGCGATGAGCGGCATGGCAAGAATGAGACAAAGGAATCACATTGAGGCAAGTATTTAAAAGCGCACGCATGATTGGTGTCGCGATAGCCGCACTAATTTCCACTAGCCTAGTGGGGCCAGCTAACGCTGCGCTCATGGAGTATTTCAAGGGCCGCTATGGCGCGATTGAGGTATTTGATTCGGCAAAAAAATTATCGTTTCGTGTCAATGCGCCTGAACTGTCACAGCCACGCGATTTTTGTCAGTTCAATGATTTGTCGACTGCAATTGCGGTAGTAGATGCCGGGTTATTGCTCGATTTTAATGCATCGGTTGCTGAGCTGACTCCGGTTTCAGTGGGCACAAATAAAGTGCCCGAACCGCTCACACTCAAGCAGGCGCTGCGCGCGGGTACGCCAGAAGTTTTTGCCGCGCTAAGGGCAAAGCTAAATACTGGGCAACTGGCAAATCTTAATGCGAAATCTGCCTTGCCGACGAAAGTGGCTCAGACCAGCGCGTTTGCACTCGTGGATTGGTTTAAAGCGTTGCAGGCAAACACCCTAGCGCTTAAGCCTGCGACTATGAAAGCGCTGCGATCACTATTGACGCAAAAGCGCGTTGGTACAACCAAGCTATTAGCGTTTTCTAGCCGCTGTGCAGGCAAAGCTGGTGCTGGCACGCCGGGCGCAGCGCTCGGTGCAAGCGTCGGTGTGGTGCAACGAGATTTGATGGCGCCGATATTTTTCGCTGTTAGTGTCGACGGAAAAAGCCGCAGCGATTTATTTAATGTGGCGCCGAAAATTCGCGATGCCGCGTTGAGTGAGTTTGGCTATTGGCGCAGCGATGCGACTCAGGATTCCGCGATAAGCGTCACACCGAAGACGCTGGCGCAATAAGCTCCAACGCCATCACGATCGCGTCTTCGCGTGTTTGTCGACCTGGGTAGTAGGCTTTGCGTAGGCCGATTTCTTTGAAATTCAGCCTCGCGTACAGCGCACGCGCAGCGGCATTGGATTCGCGCACTTCTAAAATCACGCGCGTCACGCGGTGCCAGCGTGCTTGATCGAGTAATCGCTGTACCAACTGTTTTCCCAGGCCTAAGCCACGCGAAGCGGGGTCGATCACGACATTCAAAATATGTGCTTCGCCCGCAGCTGTGGAAAGCATGCCATAGCCTAAAAATCGTCCGCCGCAATTGTCTGGTGCGTTGCTGTCGCGAGGCATGTCTGCCGTGTTCGCAAGCGAAGACTCAAGCGCCAGTCCGGTGTAACCGGCCTGAAAGCAGTCGCGAAAAACGGCTTCGGTCCACGGGAAATCGTAGGCGGCGTTTTCCAGTGGCAGTATGGCGGGTAAATCTTGCAGCGTAAGTACGCGTACTCGTGCGCGTGCCGTCAAAGGCGTCATTTCTAATTTTTTGCCGTCTCGCCGACTGAGTGCCTTGCCAGCTGCTTACGCCACATTCGAATCGCCAGCCAAGCTTGACGTTTTGCCCGCCACGCGCTGCGCAACAGCGCCATGCTGCCAAGTTTGAGCGGTGTATTCGGCGGCAGTTCAAAATGCAGGGCGGTATCGCTGAGCACTGAGTTTTCTACCGCTGGAATCGCCCTACCTTGTGCGAGTAACAGACAAAAATGCCGATACATGCGGCTGTCGATAAAGCGCTCGAGCTCGGCACTCGGCATCACTAATTCAGCTTGCGTCGACGCGTTTCGCTGCGTGACAACGGCTTTCAGGGCCGCTCGCGCTGGCGCGATGATCGGCGCAATTTCTGGCTGACGCGGCGCGGTAAATGTTTCTGCGGGCTTTGCCAATGCCTTTGCCTGGGCCAGCGCCAGCGCATTTGCCTGGGCCAGCGCATTTGCCTGCGTAACCGCCTTGGGCTGGGCTGCGATTTTGCGCGTGCGGCTGTAGGCGGTGACGCCCAGCGCATCAAGCATCGCGATTTTTCTGACGCTAAGCATGCAGTTGCACTTGCCTATTTATTGGCCAAAGACGCCAAATCACGTGCAACTTCCGCCGCGATTTGATCCATGGCAACACCAAATTGCGCCACACTGGCAGAAATGCTGTCGCCATCAACGGCTAAGCTGCGCGCATACGTTTTTTCAAGCAGTGGCAAAACGCCACGCGTCTTTTCTACTTTAATATGCAGGGTAAGCGCCACTGACCAAGTTCCTGATGCCTGTTTCACACGCTCTAAGCGCTCGATCATGCCAGACAGTTTCGCCGGCTCAGCGCGCGGGCTGGCACGCGCGGTAACGCTAGATGCGGCATTCATCGCACTCAGTACTTCAATGAAACGCCGCTGTAAAATCGTGCCCGGCGGATCCGTCCACAGCTGATAATGATATTGCGATAGTTTTTCCGATTCGGTCGCGTTGCTATAAACAATCGGGCGTTCGCCAAATACGCCATCTGCGCGAAAACTATCGATTTCTAACACGCTGTCCAACGCTGGTTTGACTCTGTTTGCCGTGTCGCCTTCCGGCGAGACTCTATTTGCCGTGTCGCCTTCCGGCGAGACTCTATTTGCCGTGTCGCCTTCCGGCGAGACTCTGTTTGCCGTGTCGCCTTCCGGC
>JANNYO010000072.1:0-2003 GCA_031410115.1 Rhodanobacteraceae bacterium
GATTGCGCTCGCAAAATTGGTCAGTGAAAAACGTTTCGACGGCAAGGCTCTTAAACCCACATTAACGATATTTGCGCACGCGTTAGGCAAAGCTGGCGACCTGCGCGCCGCGCGAATTCAGGCGTTTGCGGATCGACTTAATCCAGCCCCGTAAACAGTTGATCTAGAGCCTCAATCAACGCCAACGGCGCACGGTATAGATAGTGCCCGAGCGCGCTGCGCGCCAAGCTGGCGGGCTCTGAAAACCCAGGCTCAGCTAGACCAAACGCGCGCACAAACAGGTAGTGTGCGCCGCCAAAATTTGTTTCATAGTCATAGCCCGCCAAGCTTTGCCGCAAATAGCGGTGCAGCGCCAGCGCGTACAGCAAATGCTGCAAATGATAGTGATGTTCTGCCATTGATGTTGCCAGCGCAGTGTGCTGATAGTCCTGCAACTGCGGCCCCAACCAGTTACTTTTGTAATCGAGCAAGTAGAATTTCTCGCCGTCTTGAAACACTAAATCGATAAACCCGATCAGCATGCCGTGAATACATTCGAGTTCATGGTTCGGCATAAACAGTGGCGGCAAACCAAAGCGTGGCCCCAACGCTGCAAGCGCGTCGACAAGCAAGGAATTGACCGGAAACTGAAAGCCAAGCTCAGCGATACAGCTTGATTGATTGAGCTGCGCCAGGCTCACACCAGGTAGCAACGCAGCCTGACGATTGCGCGCAATCAAGTCGACAATCGCCTGCGCATCGTCAGCTTGTGTCACCGCAGGCAGCACGCCAAATTCAACGCAACGGGCGTACACATCCGCGCAGTCGATTGCCAATGTCGTACGCATGGCGTCTTCAAACAACGCGTGCAGCGCCAGACCAAAATTGGCCCCTTTGAATTTTTCTAAGGCGACGAGAATCGGATCAGCGCTGAGGGCATCAGCGATCACATCGACATCAGGCGCGCCCAATTCGACATCGAACGCATTCGTGCGAAAATCCATATCAGCATCACCCAACTGCCGAATTTGCGTCAACGTTGAAAAACTAATTCGCCGCAGCATCGGACTCAGAATGGGCAGCGGATTGCTGCGATTGAAAGCCAAAGACAGTGTGGCGTTTCCCTGACTAGTCGTCGGCGTTTGAGCGGCTTGCAAGGTCGCGTCAATCGCAAGCCGGCTCGGGGAAACATGCGCAATCTGGGCATGCTCAACAAGCTGGTTTAGACCAACACGCCAGAATTTATCAGCGGGTTTATCAGCGGGTTCATCAGCGGATGCGTCGGCAGCTTCACTGCCACCATCGGCGCCCAAGATTGCGGGCGGCGGCGCGTTAATTTGATCCGCCCACGCCAACTCTGCGGTCAATTCTGCCGCGAGTTCTGCCGCGCCACGCACGGGTCCTGAAACGGCGCTGGAAACCTTAGACAAATGCCAACTTAAAGCTGATGGCTTGCGCAAAAGTGCATTACAAAAATAGACGCGCACTGAGGTTTTTGCGCGCGTCAGGGCGACATATTGTTGGCGCAACAATTCGCCTAACGCCTCATCCGCTTCAGCGGCAATGGCGGTGTCAAACTGTGCCGAGCCCGCGTCACATTCCAGTCCATTGGCACCCGGAATAATGGCAAGTAGCGGATCCGGCGTCCGCGCAAAATACAGTGTGGGTAAAAAAACATGGTCAAACTCCAAGCCCTTCGCCTTGTGAATGGTCATCACCTGCACGCCAGCGCCTGGCCCGGTGCGTCGGCGCTGAGCCGAGTCTGCGCGGTCATCAAACGTATGTTGATGCGCGCGTAAAATCACCGCAAGTTTTCCGGCGTGCAGTTGACACTCAACGGCTGAACTTTCACTGGCGGACGAAGCCATGATGCGCGCGGGAAACAGCGCGCGCTCCTCGTGTGCCATCAGTTCCGCCAGATGCACGGCATCGCGTTGGAACTGGGCATCGAAAATATCGTTGGCGGGGTTTTTCCCAACAAGCTGGCCTTCGGTTGCACTTGTTTTGCCGTGTCGCCTTCCGGC
>JANNYO010000073.1:0-1966 GCA_031410115.1 Rhodanobacteraceae bacterium
CAATGGCGCGAACCACTCGATGTCGTCGCTATTAAACAAACCACTGATGCCCTGCGCAAGCGTTGCCGCCAGCAAAAGCAAAACGGCCCAGCCACCCAAGGCACTGTGGCCGATGCTTTGCGCTGAATTTTTAGTCACCAAGGTGCGCAGGTAGCGCCAAACTGCGCCAGGGCCACGGACAAAATTACGAAAGCGCGCATGTTCGCTGCCAAAAAAACCCCACAGCACCCGAAACGCCACCAAGGTGATTGCGGCATAGCCAAAATAGAAATGCCACTGCATGGAAAACCAGCCGTATTCGGCGCTGCCGTAACTGCCCAAGATGCTCAAAGCCAAAGCCCAATGCGCGATGCGAGAGGGTAAATCCCAAACTTTAGCCTTGATGTTGGCGGGCTCTGTTTTGGTGGGCCGTGTGTCACTCATAAAATTCCTAAACCTGCAATTTCAACTTCCGAAACATCGCCAAAACCAGCGAAGCGTGCGAACGCCCTGCCCCGCTCGGCATAGCTGGAAAATGCGTCAAAACTGGGCGCGCCGGGTGATAGCAACACCACGCCACCACGCGGCGTAACGCGCGCCGCCAGGGCAGTCGCGGCAGCCAAGTCATCGACCACAGTGATTGCCAACGTGCCCGGAGCCGCACTCGGTGCAAGCGTTGGTTCGATCGTGCGCATGCGCGCTTTGACGGCATCGATAATCACCGACGCATTGGCACCACAAACGATCACCGCATGCGGTGGCGTTGCCTGCACGGCGTCGACAAAATGCGTCCAACTGAGGCCACGATCAAACCCGCCAACAATGATGCTAACCGCAGCCGGCGCCACCGCTTGAAGTGCGGCGACACTGGCATGTGGCGTGGTGGCGATGCTGTCGTCGATGTAGTCCAAACCGCCGCGCGCCCCAAGTTTTTGCAAGCGATGCGGCAGCGGATAAAAACTTGCGACGTGTTTCGCCAGTGCGCGCGCGTCGAACCCAGCCGCCTGCACAATCATCAGCGCAGCACAGACGTTTTCCGCGTTGTGACGTCCGCTTAACCGCAAATCTTTTACGGCTAAAATGGCGTCGTCGGCGTAAAAAATTTGCGTGTCACGCAAATGCCAGGAATCACGGCTGTTGAAATAATAGCCGTGCTTCGCTGCGGTCAGCGCAACCAATCGATCGTCGGCGCCGTTGAGTACCACGGCATCAGCGGCGGCCAGAATTTTCAGCTTATCGCTGTAGTAGCGCTCTTCTGAACCGTGCCAGGGCAGATGCTCGGGGAATAAGTTCAGCACGCAAGCCACGGCGGGCACGCCCATGAAATCGGCCGTTTGATAGCTGGAAAGCTCGATCACCCACCAATCCGGCGCGGGTTCGGCGTGCAACAGCTCCAGCAGCGGCACGCCGATGTTGCCGCACAGCGCCGTGACTTGCCCGGCGGCGCGCAATAAATGCGCCACCAGTGCGCTGACGGTGCTTTTGCCTTTGGTGCCAGTGATACAAATCGTGCGGTCGCGCTGATGCTCGGCAAACCACAGCGAACTGCCGGAGATCATTCGGGTGCCGCGAAAGCGCGCCCAATCACATGCTGGGGTATAGGGCGAAATCCCGGGGGATTTAATCACCGTGCCGTACTGGCCCAAGATACCAGCGGTAACTTCTGCGGTAATCAGTTCTAAATACGGATCACCAGAGAAGTCCCAGCGCTGCGCTTCTTCCACGCTGAGCAATAAGGCAACGCGCTTTTCCGGGTAGTAGCGCCGGATTGCCGCGAGTGCGGCCTGGCCTTCACGGCCGAAGCCCCAAATCGCAGTGCGGTGGATACGAAAAGAATCAAAACCTGCGGACAAAGAAACACTCGCTTGAACCTATTAGTTGTCGCGAGTGTAGCGGTTTAGCCGTCTTTTTTATGCCGCTTTTAAGCTAATCAACTGTTTCATCAGCCCATCGATTCACCGAAAACCGTCAAGCTGCCGATTTTTTC
>JANNYO010000074.1:0-2049 GCA_031410115.1 Rhodanobacteraceae bacterium
AATGAAGGGGTCGGCAAAGTCGTGCAACTGGGGCCAGAGGTTAGCTTTCCGCCGATTGGGCAAACGGTTTTACTGCCGGTCGGCTGCGGCACCTGGTCGACGCATGTGGTGGCTGAGGCGAAAAAATTGATGCCACTGCCGAATGATGCTGACGTGCAGCAGCTGGCGATGATGACGGTGAATCCGCCGACCGCCTCGCTCATGCTGTCAGAGTTCGTTGATTTAAAGCCGGGCGACTGGGTGATCCAAAACGCGGGCAACTCAGGCGTTGCGGCTTATCTGATTCAACTGGCAAAAATTCGGGGCTTTAAAACCGTCAATATCGTGCGCCGCGAATCCGCCGTTGCGGGCGTGTTGGCACTGGGTGCCGACGTCGTTTTAGTTGAGGGCAGCGGTTTAGCCAAACGCGTGGCGGAAGCCACCGGCGGTGCCGCGATTCGCTTAGGCATTGATGCGGTCGGCGGCAAAGCCACAGATCATTTAGCGATGTGCTTGGCGCAGGGCGGCACCTTGGTCAACTACGGCATGATGAGTGGCGAGCCCTGCGTGGTGTCACCCTCGTCGTTCGTCTTTCGCGACATCACCCTGCGCGGTTTCTGGCTGGCGTTCTGGTTTCGCAAAGCCACACCGGCGCAGCAAATGGCGGTATTTGGCGAAATTGCGCAACTCATTGCCGCCGGCAAACTGCACACCAAAATTCACGCCACGTTCGATGTTCGTGAGATCAAACAAGCTGTAGCGCTGGCTGCGCAGGGTGAGCGGGACGGCAAGATTTTGATTGTGCCTGGGGTGTAGGTCTTGGTTCTTTTCGATGAAGCGCCTTTAGTCGTAGCGTGTTGAAATTGCTTCGCTGCGCTCGCAATGACGAAAATCGGTCACGAGAAAAACGAACTGAATTTCGTCACCCATCACCCCAAAGTCACCACCTCAACCCCGAGCAGCTCAGTCAGTTCTGACAAAACCTCCAGCAGCATGGGCAAAGTCGCCGCGTCATACAGCGCGCGGCGTTCTAGGTTTTCAAACCGCCCGAACAAACAAATTCTTAAGTGTTCGGGCGTGCGCACGCGCGCTTCGCAATCGCGCAGTACGCGCTCGAACTCGCCGCGTGTGGGCTGACAATTAAGGTGCGTAAACAGCTTGGCGAACGCGTCAATCAACGGCTGGGTGTTGGCACCTAGGGCAAAATCTTCCGGCTTAAAATCAATAAGCCCACCAGCGGCGTCCGTAAAAATGCGGAAACAGCATTTTTGCAGGGAGTGATACAGCACGTCGTTTGAAATCAGCAGCACCAGCAAATTGCGCCGATGCGCAATCACGCTGCCGCTGCGATCAGTCCAGATGGCGCTTTGCAAAAACGCATACAGCCGCATCTGGTCGCTAAAATCACACAGCTGTAATTGATCCAAAATAAGCAGCGTTTTCGCGGATTCGCTAAACGCGCAGGCTTCGGTTACGGCACGCTCAAAGGCGCTGAGCGGAGTTGCGGCACGCCGATCACCGGTATCTATCGCTACGGCCTCGGCATCACCCGATTCGCGCTTTTCTGCTGGAATGGCTTCGGCAACCAAGCGCCGAGAAAAATCGTGATAGAGCCGGTGCGGATATTCCATCGCCAGCCCGAGCGCATGCGCAAAAGCAGTTTTTCGGCGCGCAACGTCGCCCACCAGCTCGGCTGCGCGCACGCCGTTGTGCTCGGATTCCAGCAGTGTGCGCAGCGGAAAATCATAGTCGTCATTACTTTCAAACCCGAATTCGGCTAATTTTCGGCGCAGCGTCATGTTACGCGGCCGGCCAAAAAGCAATCGTCGCCCAGAGCGCGCCGGCGCTCAAACCCAGCAACAGCAGGGCTTGCCAAAGCGGCTTTTGCTGGGCATCGGTGCCGACAATATTGCGCTTGACGCCGGTGATCATTGGGCCGATTAAGTTTTGCTTTTTTAGCAATAAATACAGCATCGACGCGACGATGTGCACGCCGATAATGACCAACAAAATATCGCCAAACTGATTGTGGAAACTAGACATGGGTTCGACCCAATCCGCCGAAGCTTT
>JANNYO010000075.1:0-3146 GCA_031410115.1 Rhodanobacteraceae bacterium
GTGCTCATGCTCGCAGCGGCGCCGCTAGCGCACATCCACAATTTGAATTCACCGAGTTGATTCCTGATGAAATTAGGTGACTTGTGCCATCTAAACGCGTGGACCAGGGCACGTCGAAACAGATTGCAAGCCCCTGCTTGCCGTATCCAGTAGGCGCTCAAACTCCGCATATCGTGGGTCTTTATCATCACCGGAGATGCCACTAGCCAAGCGCAATAAACGCAGTGCCTCTGGCCCATCTGTATGGTAGTTGCGATTTCGTGCAAATAATGGAACGCCTACTATTTTGATTCTGCAGCTAACAAAATATTCTGCTGAGAGCCGCATAGACGTTGGATCAGACAGCGCCACTCCTTTGGACAACAGTGCGGGCAACTCAGCGACAAAATCATCAATCAATTCGTTTTGGACTTTTGGATTTGGGTCAGCAAGGGGCGGCGCAGTAGCAAATTGGTGGATTGCGTCCAAATCGCCCGTGCGTGCTAAATGTTTCAAATCCTCATAAATCGATTTGGACGATAGGTCCAAACCGCTGCATTCTTTGGCCAACGTCACCTTGGACTGGGCTATCGTTGCCTCGTTTCGGTAAGTCGTCTTTTCCGAAAGCTCTAGAATTCTTGCAATTGTGCCGCATCGATATTTTCGCTGCACGGCGTGTTTTTGCCCTTGCCCGGCAAACGAAACAGCCTGAGATTCGCGCAGCATCAGAGGGGGTAAATTTGTTGCGGAAGTTTGCTGCTCTGCTTCAACTCCATTTTGAGCTGTCATATGATCTGCCTCAGCCACAGACACTTTGGAATTCGTCAATTTAGAGGGGGCGAGACTCCCAACATTCGCTGAAGACCAGAAATAATAGCCTCCAAATGCCAGTGCGGCAAGTATCCATAATTTACGCATATATTTTCTCCAAAAACTTTTCAAATGGAACGTAGTTTTGATTCAAGTGTGCTGATGGTAAAACTGTAAGCCACAACTCGACGCGGGATCCGAAAAAACTAATCGCTTCTCTTGGATGACTGCGTCCTTGGCTGTAACACTGAGTGAGCAACCTGGCAGTTCTGCCGTTAAAATCTTGGTAGGGGTGTAACCAATTAAACAAAAAGCAGGCTGACACTACTTCAACGGCAGAAGAATTATTTGTCAGCCTGGCATCCAGCATTTTTAAAAATTGTGGCAAAAATTGGTGGGATGGACATTTTCTCTCAGTTGCAACTCCCGGCATGGTAACCCGCGCGGACGATAGTCGAATGCTTTCGGTAGCTCCAAAATAACGACGACAGTAATAAATTTTTTCAAAAAAAGAAGTACTGTCTGGTGGTGGATTAAATTTAACCACAGGTATAGTTGGTCGATTAATATGCACAAGTTGACCAATTAACCTCTCTTGTAAACTAGGGTTTCCGACCTTCTTGCAGGCCGGAAATCTATTTGCAATTGACATTATGGATGTCAAAAAATCCTTCGTATTTGCGAACTCTTTCACTAGACTTCGTTAAAGCAGCCGTTTGCGTAGGCCTGTTCTGCCCAGTTTTTGCAATTCTCAAAAATTCTTGCGGCAACAAGGCTTCGATTGAAGCCTGGAGTCGTGTCCCAAGTATGGCTTAATTCTAAAAAAGTGATTGAAAAAGGGCCAAGATTGTAACCTACCGATATAGAACTCGTTGCTTCGAAAAACGAATTATCTTGTTCTCTCGCAATCATAGCGGCACCAATATCTTGCCGTTCAAAAGATGATGAATATCGGCACTGTCCTTGCCGATATTCAGCGCCAGCAGTCTCCACATTACCCATGAAATCGAAGATATAAAAATTTTCAAGTTGCTCGCAGGACGAGTCGATTTGGCTTATGTAGCTTTGTTCGCACGCTGCTGGGTTGTTAAACGAACTGCCGTAGCAATCATTTAACTGCTGACTTAGTACTTGAAGACGCGTGAAAATAAATGGAGTTTGGCCAAAATACACTCCGCCAGCCAGTGAACCAAAGTTACTCGAAACGCTGGTATTGCATCCAAACCAACAAAACGTAGAGGAATTTGGAGCAGGTAGAACCATACTTGGGCTCAGGTAGGCTGCCATGTTGGGATCACAACCCTGCGGTTGCGTGGCATCCAACAGGTTGCACTTTTCAACAACTCTGACTGGGGTAGGAGGGGTGAAACTATAGAATGTTTCCTGTTCACCCGACTCCCATCGCCCACCAAAAAATCCGTAATGGGGATTTGGTATAGCAAAATAGTCATACCCGCCCCCCCGTTGGCCTACGGCGACGACCGGAGCTAAAGTGTCCTGCGCGGCAGCACCTCCCGCCATTGCGGAGGAAATGCAGACCACGAGTGCATATGTTTTGTTCATTTAATAACTCCCAATTGATAAAGTGATGACATCCGGGCATGAAACCTGGACTTAGGCAGAGCTGTGTAAGCTCCCGTTAGAAACGATATCGCATTTTCAAATAATATGCAAATAATGATAATTTAATAACAATCCTACTATTTCGTGTACAACAGTGCGCTGTCGTCTGTCTTGGGTGTGTAATGCGCTGTAAGTCCGTTGCTGTGTAAGCCTCCGCCGGCATCGAAGTCTTTTGCTTCGCGTTCCACCTTACAAATTGCCGCAATTCAGCCCGGCGCCTCGGCCGCCATAAGCCGGCGTGCTCACACGGATCGGAATCAGTCGCTGCGTGCAAGGCGTTGGATCGCGTCCGAATTGCTCGCACCAATAATCCAGCGTCGCCACTTTAAACCCGTGCCGTGCGCACCAAACGCTGCGCCGCGAGCAGTCGCAATCAAAGTAACCCTGCGCCCACCCCATATCCCAAGCGAAGTCGAGCTCAGTTAGACTGCTCTGGCCGCTTGATCGGCAATAGATCTTTAACATCCTCGAAATTTGACGATTTGCGCTTTGGCAGTTCCTTGAGCGCATGCGTTAGCCACGCAAACGGCTCGATGCCGTTGGCTTTTGCGGTCTCAATGAGGCTGTAATAGATCGCCGCTGCCGCACCACCACGTTCATTGCCGACGAACAGGTAGTTTTTGCGTCCCAACGCCGCTTTTCGCAAGGCGCGTTCTGCTGCATTATTGTCCGGCTTGAGATGCGCCGCTTCCAAATAAGTATTGAATGCCGGCCAACGATTTAAGACGTATTTG
>JANNYO010000076.1:0-7619 GCA_031410115.1 Rhodanobacteraceae bacterium
GTCGGCTAAATCCACCAATACCCACTCCGCCTCTTTTTCGCCCTCAACGCCAATCGGTGGCATTTTGATATCACGCGCCGCTTTCGCAACTGAATCAGCCAAGGATTTCACATGGCGGGTGGAGGTGCCGCTAGCAAACACCAAATCATCGGTAATAGAGGTGCGATTGCGCACGTCAAGCACCACAACGTCCTTCGCCTTCATATCGTCTAGGGCTTTCAGCACCGCATCCAGCAGTACATTGCTGACAACTTTGACGCGTGCTGGCAAACCCGTGGTAGACGGCAACTTGCCCGTGCGCACCGATTTCGCCACTAGCTTCTTCGCAGCGGTTTTTTTGACGGCTGGCTTTTTAACGGGTGACTTTCTTGCCACCGCTTTCTTCGCAACTGCTTTCGTAGCAACTGCTTTCGTAGCGACTGCTTTCGTAGCGACTGCTTTCGTAGCAACTGCTTTCGTAGCAACTGCTTTTTTCGCAACTATCTTCTTAGCGACTACCTTCGTAGCGACTGCTTTCGCCGTGACCGCTTTTTTGGCAACCAACGCGGGCTTGCTCGGCGCAAGCGCCGCTTTTAAAACGCTTTTTTTAGCGACCGATGATTTGACTTTAACCACGGCCTTGGCTTTGCTGGGTGCTTTTACTTTGGAAGATTCGTTCAAGATGTTTCCCGATTCAGTTTGATGGTGTTTAGCGCCGCAGTATAAACCTATTCAAAAAGCCATTTCGCCGCATTGACCGGTATGTAGCAAAGACTGATTCGCAATTTCGCCGCATTGACCGGTATGGTATGTAGCAAGATCACTTCAGAAAAAACGCCACGCCGACGTCGGCTGAGCGCAGCAGGCTTGGCGGAAATAGACTGACGCTAAGAAAGCCCAGTAGGGCGTGGCTTAGCATAAGCGGCAGCAGCTGCCGATGCCGCGCATAGTGATTGCACCAAAACATCGCGGCGCAAAAACACAGCAACATGAGCGCAAAATTCGGCGTGTGCAACAGCGCAAAGGTCAACGCCGACAATACGATCGCGGCAAAACGCGCCACTGCCGCGCGGCGCAAATTCTCGAGCACCAGCGTTTGCAGCAACCACTGTTGTGCGCCCGCGAACATCAGGTATTTGCACGCTACCGCTGCGCCAAAAGTGGATGATGACGCTTTGTTTTCGCTAAAAGCGAACGCTAAAATCAGTACAAAAGCACCACTCAAAGTCGGCAGCGCACAGCTGCGCCATGCGCCAATGCTGCGCGCATCGAGTTTGGGAAACGCGAACCGCGGCGGCCGACAGATCCAGCGATAGCCCAGAATCATTGCCAATAGCAGCATCATGGCAATCCGGTTTGGCGCAAATACAGCGCCCGCGTAGGCCCAATCCACAGTGCCCCAAAGCGTCAATACAATGGGTAAAAACAGCGCCGGAATCATCAGCACACGGGCAATCGCACGCGCTTTGGGCTCGATGCTCGCAAACTCAAAGCCGAGCAGCGGCATCGCAAAAATCAGCGCCACGATAGCCAGCCACATTTGCGCGACGGGTGCCAACCACAGGCCCCGGTAATCAACACGAACAAACTGCGCGTCCGCCCGACGCGCGTAAAACTCTGCTAGCAATTTTTCTGGGCGCACACCCGTCAACCGGTCGCGTGGGAATATCTGATTCGCTTTGAAGGAAACTTTTTCCACCACAAATGGGGTCAGATTCGGTTGGCTACCATACAAACGCAAATGCGTCAGTGCAGGCAGTTCGCGCCAGTGCCGTGAAGTCGTACGCCCAGGTTCGCGCTGAAAAATTAAAGCATTTAAATCAATCGCTGCGCCGGCATTTAGTCGTCCAGCATTCGCACCCAAATCCGCGATCCAACCCGGGTCGTTTGCGCTAGCGTGCACCGCCAACGAAAATTTTGGCAAAAACTGCGGCGACAGCGGCGGCAGATTGATTTGCTCTGGGCGCATCTGCAAAACCAGCGCATCTGCAGTGCTCGTTAGCAACGCGGCACCCGCTAGATTTAGGCGCAGCTCAAATCCCGGCTGCGTTGGCTGCACATGCAGGCCATCAACTGCGGCCACAACCTTGGCACCAACACCGCGCTGCCCAATCAACTGCCAGCGCACATCACCCAGATCAGTATGGACTTGATTGCCGCTGACGAAGGCAAAACTTAATGGATGCAGGCCCGCCGCGATCAATCCATCAACTTTTGCTGACTGCAAACCGAGCCATGCGTACGTGCGCTCCACACTGATCGCCCAGATTAGAAAAATGCAGCTGGCAATTACGGCAATACGTTTAGGCATCAATACCCTTGAGGCGATACAGCCAATCTAACGCCGCTTTTGGGGTGAGCGTATCGGGCTCAATTTCAGCCAGCATCGCACTCAGTTTGTCGGGCATGGGCGGGCTTAACACCGGCGGCACTGCATCGAATAAACCCCGCTGCGGTGTCGCGGTATGTGCCTGCGCACGTGCCTCTAGTTCCTGCAACACTTTGCGCGCCCGGCGCAGCACCGACGGCGGCATACCCGCCAATGCCGCGACATTCACGCCAAAGCTTTGACTGGCGGGCCCAGCTTTAATTGCGTGTAAAAACAACAACTTATCGCCACGCTGCAGCGCTTCGACGTGAACATTGGCAACATTATCTAAACTTTGCGCCAGCTCAGTCAGCTCAAAATAATGCGTGGCAAATAGCGCGTACGACTGATTGCGACTAGCCAATTCCACCGCCACCGCATTGGCAATTGCCAAGCCATCATAGGTCGATGTGCCACGCCCAATTTCATCCATTAACACCAGCGAAAATTCCGTAGCGGAATGCAAAATAGCCGCGGTTTCGGTCATCTCGACCATAAAAGTCGACTGCCCGCGCGTTAAATCATCACCGGCGCCAATGCGGGTAAAAATGCGATCAATCGGGCCGAACAACGCGCGTTCGGCGGGCACGAAACTGCCCATGTGCGCAAGCAAAACGATTAGGGCGTTCTGGCGCATGTAGGTACTTTTACCGCCCATATTCGGGCCGGTGACGATCA
Source organism: Rhodanobacteraceae bacterium (assembly GCA_031410115.1). GTDB lineage: Bacteria > Pseudomonadota > Gammaproteobacteria > Xanthomonadales > SZUA-5 > JANNYA01. Next base: position 3,026 of record JANNYO010000076.1, read on the forward strand.
ACATTTTGCGCCCAGGATCCAGGCACAAATCGTTCGGCTCAAACGGCGCGTCGATCACATGTTGCACCACCGGATGGCGCCCAGCACGAATGTCCAGTAGCGGCTGGCTAGTGAACTCAGGCTTGCGCCAATTTAAGGTGTGGGCGCGCTCCGCGAGGCAGCACAAAACGTCTAGTTCACAGAGTGCATCGCTCTGCGCCTTTAGCGGGTTTAGCTCGTTTCCTAACAAGTCTAGCAATTGCTCGTAGAGCACTTTTTCGCGCGCCAAGGCGCGCTCGCGTGCGCTTAAAACTTTATCCTCAAAGCTTTTCAGCTCTTCGGTAATGTAGCGCTCCGAGTCTTTCACGGTTTGGCGCCGGGTCCAGTTTACCGGCACATTGGCCGACTGTAATTTCGACACTTCAATATAAAATCCATGCACGCGGTTGTAGGCTACTTTCAGATTCGCAATGCCGCTGCTAGAGCGCTCGCGCAGCTCTAAATCCGCCAAAAAACCATCGGCGTTTTGCGACAAGTGACGCAGCTCATCCAAAGTTTCATCGTAACCCGCGCGAATCACGCCGCCATCGCGGGTCAGCACCGGTGGCTCGTCTACCACCGCACGAGAAAGCAGATCAGCGCTGACATCACAGGCCGCCCGCGTTAAGGTTTGCGACAAACGCTGTAAGCCGGGCGAATCTAGGATTACAAACTCAGATTGCAGCTGAGGAATCAGCGCAATACTCAAACGCAGGGTCGCAAGATCTCTCGGGCGCGCACTTTTTAACGCCACGCGCGCCAAAATTCGTTCGATGTCACCGACGTGCTTAAGCAACTCGCGCAGCACGACAAACTGGCGCGAATCCAACAGCATTTCTACCGCATGGCCGCGCTCACGCAGCACCGAGTGCGTGCGCAGCGGTTGGCCGAGCCAGCGCTTCAAAAGCCTGGCACCCATCGGCACCACGCAGCTATCCAATAGGCCCGCCAACGTATGCTCATCGCGCCCATTCGGGTGCTCAAATAGCTCCAAACTGCGGCGCGTGGCGGCGTCCAGCGTCAACACTTCAGCACTGTTTTCCACCCGCACACTGTTCAAATGCGGCAACGCCGCGCGCTGTGTATCCTGCACATAGCTCAACAGCGCACCTGCTGCTGCGGTGGCAAGCGGCAAAGTGGTCAAACCAAAACCGCTTAAGTCCGGCACTTTAAAAAAGCTGGCTAGATCACGCTGTGCGGCGTCGCTATCAAAATGCCAAGGCGCACGCTGACGCACGCCGTGCAGGTGTGCCAATTGAAAGCTGCCAGCTTCACTGACCAATATTTCCGCCGGATTCAGTCGCGCCAATTCACTGGCAAGCTGTTCGACATCAATCTCACTGACGCAAAATCGCCCTGCGGACAAATCCGCCCAGGCCAGGCCAATCTTGGCGCCACCCTTGCCCGCTTTCGCCTTCAACGCAGCACTTTCAGCGATCGCCAACAGCACGGTATCGCGCCTGCCATCGAGCAACGCTTCATCGGTTACTGTACCCGGCGTAATCAAACGCGTCACCTTGCGCTCGACTAGGCCTTTACTCAACGCCGGGTCACTTACCTGCTCGCAAATCGCCACCGACTCACCAATGCGCACCAGTTTTGCCAAATAGCCTTCCAGCGCGTGATACGGCACACCTGCCATCGGAATCGGCTGGCCCGCACTTTGCCCGCGCTGAGTCAGCGTGATGTCGAGCAGCTTCGCGGCGCGCCGGGCATCATCGTAAAACAGCTCGTAAAAATCACCCATGCGAAAAAACATCAGCATGCTGGGATGCTCAGATTTCGCCGTCAAATACTGTCGCATCAGCGGCGTATGGGCGAGCATTTCAGCTGGGTTTTCGCTCATTTTAGTTCGGCCAATAATGTCGTCTTCGGCGACGGAATGGACTGGATCAGGCGCAGTAGGTTTTCGGTGCTGGCAACATCGGTCAGGTAGGACTTGCCGTCGGCTGAGCGCATTTTCAGTTGGCTACAATTTGTAGCCAACTGACTTCCCTCGTGTTTGAGCCGCATTTTCAACACGCTCCAGTATTTTCTAGGGTTGGCACTTTCGCTAAGCGCACCGACCACATCGATCACACTAAACAGCCATTGTTCCTGAACTGCGTCCCAAACACTGCGGATTTCTTGGTTTTGAAAAAGCTTGATGCTGCTCATGCGCGTTATGCCTGTTGATGGTGTTGCACTTCACGTTGAAGTACCGACTATTGACTCGCTATTAGGTGAAATGCACCTTAGAAACCGTTCGTACAGCGCAAAGTCGAAGCGTGTAGCAGCCGACTTCGTGACGCTTAATGGTTTCGTTAGACCGTTTACGGCGCAACCCTTCGACAGGCTCAGGGCGAACGGATCTTTTGCAAAAAAATCAAACATATTCTGACTGCGTCAATTCTGAGCCATCCTCCGCCAACAAAGCCGCGGAAAAATTCAGGTGCACTGCATGCACACCACCCAGCTTTAACAGCGCCGCTTTGAGGGCCATGGTGCCGCGCACGCGCCAGGCTGCACCTAGCTCCAGCACAACCCCGCCCTCGTCAAATGCAAGATTTAACCGCACCCGCGCGTGACCACCCCGATGTTCGGTTAATAATGTTTTCAAATTTCCGACAAAGCTCAAACCGGCACCGCTGACGCCAATATGAATTTCGCGGCAGGCCTTAACCAACGCGTCATCAACGCTGTAAGCCTGGCGTACTTTGAGCTGCCAGTTTGAGGAAAAGCCATCCCACGACAGGCCACCGGCGACGACGATGCGCTCGCCTTCTTTGAGCAAATGCGGATAGCGCGCCATCGAATCTTTGAAAAATCCGACTTCCAAACTGGCACCTGTGCCATCGGCCAACTTAGCAAATGCCATCGAATCACCGCGCCGGCGGATCGCTTCGACCTCGCCAGCGACGATCGCTGGCTGCTCCGCAGTGCGCTTGGTTTCCGGTTTCGGCTGCGTACGCGCGGCAATATCGGCGAATTTTAAACAGCCTAAGGCCGCCATTTCAATACGCATCGCATCCAAGGGGTGGCCAGAGAAATAGCCGCCCAGCACCGCTTTTTCACGATTGAGTTTTTCCAATACGTCAAATGCTGCAACTTCGATTAGGTTCTTAACTGGCTGCGGTTTACTCAAGGCACTGCCGAACATATCAAATTGCCCGGCCTCAGAATCACGCACAATTTTTTCTGACGCCTTCAGCGCATCGTTTAAATTTGCGTGCAGCAAGGCGCGGTGCGCTGCCAGAGAATCGAGCGCGCCCGAATCAATCAGCGCCTCTAATACCCGCCGATTGGGCTTGACCACACTGACGCGTTGGACAAAATCTGCCAGGTCCAAATACGCTGACAGTGCGCGCTGCTTGACAATTTCAGCGCATACCGCAGCACCCACGCCCTTGACCGCGCAGAGGCCGTAGCGAATTGTCATCGGCCCCTCTTGCGCGGCAAACGCCACCTGCGAACATTGCACGTCAGGCGCCAAAATGCGCACGCCAAACTCGCGCGCATCGGCTAAAAAATCTACGATTTTGTCGGTGTTATCGGCCTCTGAAGTCAACACCGCCGCCATAAATTCGGCCGAGTAGTAGGCTTTCAAATACGCGGTGTGATAGGTCACCATTGCGTAGGCAGTAGAGTGCGATTTATTAAAACCGTACTCGGCAAATTTTTCCATCAAATCAAATGTCGAACTAGCAATTTCGGCGTCAATTTGGTTGCGCCCTGCCCCTTCGGAAAAAACCGCGCGCTGCTTGGCCATTTCGTCGGCTTTTTTACCGCCCATGGCGCGCCGCAACATATCAGCACCACCGAGGGTGTAGCCGGCCAAAACTTGCGCGATCTGCATCACCTGTTCTTGATAGACAATCACGCCGTAGGTGGGTTTCAGAACCACTTCTAACGACGGGTGCGCATACACCACTTCGCGCCGCCCGTGTTTGCGCTCGACGAACTCATCGACCATGCCCGACTGCAGCGGGCCCGGGCGAAACAGCGCGCCGAGCGCAATAATATCCTCGAAGGTATTGGGCTTGAGCTTGCGTGCCAGCTCTTTCATGCCGCGCGATTCGAGCTGAAATACCGCGGTCGTTTTGCCCGAACACAGCAGCGCAAAAGTTGCCGCGTCGTCCAACACCACTTCGGTGATATCCAGCGGCGCCTCAAGCGCTAGTTCCCGCCGAATATTGATCGCTTTGATCGCCCAATCGATAATCGTCAGCGTGCGCAGGCCGAGAAAGTCAAACTTGACCAAACCAATCGTTTCGACATCATATTTATCAAACTGGGTAACCGCTAATTCACCCACCGAATCCGGTTCGGTGCCTTCGGAGTACAGCGGCGAAAAATCGGTCAATGCGCTGGGCGCAATCACCACGCCTCCGGCGTGTTTACCAGCATTGCGGGTTAAGCCTTCAAGCTTAAGCGCCAAGCGCATCAAATTGCGCGCGTCTTCGTCGCGCTCGAGCATCGCGCGCAAATCGGCTGACTCTTTCAGCGCGTCTTTCAGCTCAATGCCAAGCGTAGTCGGGATCAATTTTGCAATCGAATCAGTGTGGCCGTAACTCATGCCCAACACCCGCCCAGCATC
>JANNYO010000077.1:0-2535 GCA_031410115.1 Rhodanobacteraceae bacterium
CGACGGTGTTGCACTTCGAGATTGGAACCGCCACCTATGCCTTTCACCCGTGTTGTCCAGTGATTTTTAGCTAGGCCCAGTTTCGTCAACGCCTTTGGTTCCGTCGCCGCAATTTTGCCGCGCTTGCCCGCGTGCCAATCGCGACCGGTGAAATCGACCAATTCAATATAATCCGCCTCCGAAATGCCCGGCAAATTAAATGATTTCGTACCAATCAGCGGCGTCAACGGCTGATTTGCGCGCTCCGGGTTTTTACGCAGTTGCTGATTGCGCACCTTCACGCTGGTGTAGCGCGATGTGCTGATGTTTCCCGCGATTTTGGCGCGCACCGGATTCAAATCGACATAGGCCATGGCTGCAAGAATAGAATTTTTGCTGAGCAGCGCTTGGCATTTAAATCGGCCTTCCCAAAAACGGCCGGATACCTTGTCTTCCTCGTTCGCGCGGTGGGCGATGGGCTCGGAAAGGGACTTCATCAGCCACGACAAATTGGTCAGACGGGATCGGTATTCGGCGACTAATTCAGGGTTTTCCAGAATTGCCGCGACCTTTTAGCTTGGGCACCCACTCCTCAGATAAATCTGAGCCAAAACTCAGACTGATCTGATTGCCGATGTCGCGCGCACCGAGCAGGCTTAAGCCGTGACTCAAGCCCGCAGCCAACTGGGACGAGCGCGGGACACCCGTTTTTAAAAACCAAAATGCCAGCGGCCCAAAAACCGCTGGCGTTTCCATGTTCATTGGTCAAATCCGGCCAAAATCCACGCCAAAACAAATCAAAAGTTAACGCCCCCAGCCGCATGAGCGGCATTAAAAATAACCCAATAGCGTCCTAAATCTTATTCAGAATCCGCACAAATCCAATGCCAAACAGCGTGCGCTGGCTGATTTCTTTGGCCTTGTCGATCAATTCCTCCAATTCACCCACCACGCGCCAATAGCCCGAGCCTGGCTCGATTGGCTGTAGACCTTCGGCGGTCATTACTGGTGTTCCGGCAACAAAGCAACTTCCATTTGTACAACCAGCAAAAGTTTCGCCCTTCACGCCAGCAACGCTTTCCTGAGCTGCCACCCTTTCCCCAGAAGCCGCCACCCCCGCCCCCTCAATCAATTTCCCTGCCACGCCAGCCGTCATCATCTGCCCAGGCACAGAATCCACGCCGCCGCCAGAATAGGCCAGCGCACCACCGCCCACACAAGGCAATTCACCGACCGCGCCACACACAGCGACGACGACAGCAGCTGTGGCCAATTTGCCAGTCATATGCAAATACTTTCCCGCCACCGCATCATTCATTTCGTCAATCTTGCCTTTCAGCAGCGATTGCCCGGTCAGCGTTGTGTTCTGACGCACCGCAAGCGAGTTCGCTGATTGCAGCTGAGATATATCGCGGCCGGCAAAGGCTTTCGCCAAATCTGCAGACGCAAATGAAACGGTCTTGGGTGCGCCATTGGCGTTGACCGTTACGGACTTTATTTGAATCGCGTTGCCTTTATCGTCATAAGCAATCGCTTTGTACTGCAAAGTCGTGACGCTGCCCGCCTCATTGCGCTGCGTGACATTGCCATTCGCATCAAAGCCATAGCTGGCGTAATTGCCGATCTTTAGCGCCACCGACTGCACTTTGTGCGTGCCCGCTTGATAGCTGTAGGCACCCGAAAAATCCTGCGAGTAGTCCAACTTCTTCAGCAGCCCGCCGACCGCATCGTAGCCATAATTCACAGTTTCAGTCGTGTTGTTCGCAATGATGCGGCTCGCGGCGGTCAAGCGATGCAGCGCGTCATAAACGTAAGTTTCCTTACCCTGCACGCCGGCCTGAATCTGACTACCCTGCAACCACGCGCCGCTGTGCCACTGGGTTTTCAAATTGCCATAAACATCAAAGCGATAGCGCTGTTCCAGCGGTACATTCACGGTCGTGGTTGGCACCGCCGAGCTGCACACGCCGCTGGTATTCACGCACTGCGCCAATAGCCAGCAGGCGCGGCAGTGTAGCTGCGAAAAAAGTAGGAAAACGGTGTGCAAAACGCGTCATAAATCGCCATTGATTTGTAAAATTTGGCGCAGGCGAGTTGACAAACGTGGAGTGCACAACCGAAGCAGCTGGATGCGTTCAGGGGTGGTTTGGCTGGGTGACGGTTTCTGCCAAGTTGTGATCGTGTTGCAGGCTAAGCCGCAAGCGCCAAAACCGGCGTGTCAACCGCGCTATCGGTGCGCATCAAATGATCAAACGCGCTCAATGCGGCGGTTGATCCGGCACCCATGGCGATGATGATTTGTTTGTATGGCACGGTCGTGGCATCACCTGCGGCGAACACGCCGGGCACTGAGGTTTGCCCGCGGTCATCGATCATTATTTCGCCGCGCGGCGACAGTGCGACGACACCTTTGAGCCAATCGGTGTTTGGCAGCAGACCGATTTGCACGAAGATGCCTTCGAGCTCGACGTGGTGAATTGCGTTTTTCACGCGATCTTTATAGGTCAGCGCGCTCACTTTTTGCGCATCACCCAGCACTTCGGTGGTTTGCGCATT
>JANNYO010000078.1:0-2670 GCA_031410115.1 Rhodanobacteraceae bacterium
GGTAAGCGGGCGAACCAGCGTGCCAGCATTGCAAACAAAAGCTGCCTTGCCGGTGCTGAACAAACTTTGGATGCCGAAGTGGTTTTGCGTGACGGCGCCGCTACTTAAGCTGAAATCAGAGCAGGCCGGGTGCAGCCCGAAATTCTCGGTCATATTGCTTGGGCTAATCGGCAATAAATCGTTGAACGAATGCGCTAAACCTGTGGCATTGCCGCTGCTGTAAACACCGCCGCGCGCCAGCCGATAGCGATCGTAACGAGAGCCGGTCGCTTGCGAATCACGCGGCGTTAGCCAATTAAAGGAGTCGTTACCGCCGCCTAGATAAACACACACCAGCGCGCGATGCGGCCCGCCCAGCTTGGCTTGCGGCGCGGCGGCGGCTTTGGCGCTAAGAAGCATTTGCGGCAAAAAGCTAGCGGCTGCACCGGCGGCAAACGTGGCGCTGAGCTGCTGCAAAAAATGACGACGGTTTTCAACAGATTGCTTGGACATAACAAACTCCTCAAGTTTAACGTTGCACAGCAAATTCGGGCGAAATGGCGATCAAATGAATCGCACTCAGCGCGCGCCGACGCTTGTCAGCAGTGCTCATGCCATTCAGCAGCGTCAGCAGCGTCGTGCGCGTTTCGGGCCGCATTTGGCTGCTGAGCATTCGGATGTTGAGCGCGTCTAGCAGTGCCGTGTTCGACTCAGGCAGCTGGTCAATCGCTTCTGGCGGTAAGTACGCCCGGTTACTTGGCGCAGTGAAGGGCGTGCTGGCGCTAGGATTGGTGTTGTAGCCTGAAAACACCATTGTGTAGAGCGCATCTGCTGCAGAGATCGCAGTCGACTCGTCAACGATCTGCAGCTCAGGCGAAAATAGCCCGGCATTGGCGATTTCGCCGGGCTGTTGAAAATCAGGCTCATAAAAATTGAACACGCTCGACGCGCCAAGCGGGCGCTGCACAAAGGCAGTCTCGGGCGAGCTGATACCGAAGGCGCCGCTGCTGCCCGGCTGCACATCAAAAGCGCGCCAGATGGCTGTCAAGCGCAGCAGCGGCTCGCGCAATTTGCCAAAATTATTGGCCGGCGTGTTTGAGCGTGCTTCGGTATCTAACAAAATCGCGCGGATCACGGCGCCCAGATTACCGCGCACGTTGCTGCCGTCATTTTCAAACACCGCCGCGACGCGATCAATATAGGCAGAAGAGGGATTGCTGCTGACAAAACGCTGGATCAACTGCCGCACGATAAACGGCGCGACATTGGGATGATTGGCAAGTGTGTCGACAACCGTGCCAACTTGATCATTGCAGTAGTTCACACACGCCTGCTGATCCGTCGCAGGCGTCGTGCTGTAGCAAGCAACGGGGCTAGGTTCAATGGTGATACCAGCAATAATGGACTTACTACCGAATGGCGCTGGTAGCGCCGCATAACTGTTGGTCGCCGTTTGCGAGCGCCCCGTATCGGCATAGCGTGGATTACACATCATCGGTCGGTAGATGTCTGGATGCAGCAGCGGTGTGGTTTCACCACCCGTCCCCGGTCGGCGTGGCGGCGTGGAAAAAAACGCCGTCGTTGAAAAATTGCAGGCGATGCCGGTGCAGCCGCAGTTGTGAGCTAACGTAAACGCGCCATAGTTAACCGGCGCGCTGCAACTGTAGGTCAAGCCAGTGAATGCGCGTGCAGTTTGGGTGATGATGTCCTGGGTGTAGGTCGGCACCGGAACGCCGCCGATGAGCACCGGGCTAAAGTCGCGATTGCGACGAATCAACCCAATGGAAAAAAGCTGCATGATTTCACGCGCGAAATTTTCATCGGGTGACACCAAACTAGGCGCCAGCACGCTACCGACAAACGTCCAATCGGTCTTTTGATTGCGCAATGCGGTTAGATACCTTCCCATCATCGGCGTGTAAGTCACATCTTGAAGCAAATTTTGGTAGCTGCCAAAACTATTGCGCGTCAAAATATCGCTGTACTCGGCAACGCTAATCGGCTCTTTGAGCAGGGGGCCGACATCTGAAACCACTAATATCTGCGACAGCGCGAACGCCATTCGCTGCCGGAGTTGATCCGAGCCGCCAATCGCCGCAGCAAACCAACGCTCTACGCGCGTTCCGCGGGCCTGAGTCGCACTGACAGTACCCGTTTGCAACTGGGCAATGACGAAGTTTTCCAGCTCAACCCGGTGCAGCGTCGGCGCGAGCGCGATTTGTTGATCGATCCATGCGCTATAGCCGATGGATTTCACCACGCCCATATCGTCGAGCGTAGGCCCGAATGTGGCTTGGGTGAGAAATCTGGCGGCCTGTTGATCATTTGCTGGCGTGTCGGCGTTCGCGTTCTCAAAGTTGCCCGCACGCTGACCAAAGATGATGTCATTCGGCGCGCCATTGACCGCGGTTACGGCCTTGAATTGACCCAGCGCAAGCTCGGCAAGCCGGTCCAATTCAGGCTCTGAGGTCGTCGCATCGGCAAACCGCTGGATTTGCCCGTGCGCGGTCCCACAAGCTACGCCAAACATCAATGCCAGCATAAAAATTTTACTGTTAGCTTTCATCGTAAATCCTTAGTTTTTGCTGAAACCACAATTTCGCAAGTGTCAAGCAGGCGAAAGACACATCAAGCCGCCAGCAGCCGCCAACAACCTAATAAACCGCTAGGCTTTCCGGCCTTGTTGACGCG
>JANNYO010000079.1:0-3991 GCA_031410115.1 Rhodanobacteraceae bacterium
GCCAGTCGTTACCTGATAGATCCATCCTCTCTGCTGCTGCAGTGCAATCGGCTTCTGACGTTTAGTGCAGTTGTCTTATGAAAAGGACAAACAATGGATTGACTCGATGGCTCACACAACGATCTAAGCTTGAACCTTTCCCGGTGTTCCCTTACGCAAACTCATCACTTTTTCGACTCATCAGCTCATGGATATTTTAAGCACCAAGTACAAACGACATTTCTAGGAAAAACGTATCAAAAAGATCGAGATTGGTGAGTTTTATTTTATCTTTGTCCATAAAGGAAGTTGCCAGCGCAATTAGCTTGCCCACGCCTTGTTCATCAGTGAAACTCAATCTCGACTAGTGCAGGGCCGGACTATGAACAATCCTTTTGACGTCCACATCAGATACAACCGCAAGGACATTCCACGTGATCACTGATGGCGGCGGTGAAGCACTTGCCAGGCATTCAGTCGATTTGGCACATCTTTGATGTCGACGACGATATCCGTCCGAGCAGACCAATGCGGTCCAGCGTATTCAAAATCTGTGGTAAATCGCCATTGGGGCAAAGCCGATCCCCAATTTGGTGCGCACGCCTTTCACCCTTTAATGTTTCATTCCCTAGACGTCGCAGCGGTGGTACATGAATCCTTGCGACTTCGCCCGGAGTTACTGAATTGGTTTGCAAATACGCTAAATTTGTCCTTGGACACTGCACAACGCTTGTTGAGCTGGATCGCCTGCGTACACGATTTGGGTAAATTCGCTGAAAACTTTCAGTTCTATCGCCCTGATTTAGCCCTGACCGCCGGGCTTACGCAAAAAGACAGCAAGCGGCGACACGACGTTGTCGGGTTTGCGATTTGGGAAAAGGCGCTCGAAAACGAGGATGCAGTTTGGCGCGTTCGTTTGGCTCGTGTTGCGAAAATTCGTGCGCCGCGCTGGTGGCTCAGTTTGCTGCACGCCAGCACGGCACACCACGGCTTGCCATCGTGCCCGGATGCGTATCTGCAAATGCGCAACGAAATCTCACAACAAAGCGAACAGTTGGCGCTAGATTTTGCCGAATGGGCGTTTCGCCACTTTCAATTGGATGCGTGTACGCCTGGAAGCCAGGTCGATAGAGCTGCCCTCAGCGTCGCAAGCTGGCTATTGTCTGGCTTGGTGATTTATGCCGATTGGCTTGGTTCCAACACCGAGTGGTTTAAATACGAACATCAGTCTGACTTGTCCTTGACGGACTATTGGACGCAGATCGCTTTGCCCCGCGCCACACAAGCCGTGGCGGCGAGCCGCAGCGCACCGGTGGCGATTGCGGCCATTTGTCCGCGCACCGCTGCCGGGCTTGATGCGTTTCCACTGCGCCCAGCGCAGCAGCTCGCGCTCGATTTGCCCTTAACGACAGGGCCACAGTGCTTTGTGATTGAAGATGCGACCGGCTCGGGCAAAACTGAAGCGGCACTGATTTTGGCGCTGCGACTGATGCAAAATGGTGCGGCAAACGGCCTGTATTTTGCGCTGCCCACGATGGCGACCGCGAATGGCCTTTTGCCGCGCTTGCTGACGATTGCTGAGCGTTTTTTTGTGCAGCCGGAGTTCGCGGCAATCGCGCTAGCGCACGGCGGCGCGCAGTGGGTGGAAGGCTTTGGCAAGCAGTCAAAATTTGCGCAGCAGGAACAGGATGACGGTGCCCTGACGGCCAGTTTGCGCGCCTCAAGCTGGATCAATGACCACCGTAAACGCGCGCTGATTGCGCAAATTGGCGTGGGCACGGTGGACCAAGCGCTGTTGGCAATATTGAAAGCCAAGCACAACGCGGTGCGCCTGTTTGGGCTGTTTGGCAAAGTGCTGATTATTGACGAAGTACACGCCTATGACGCGTATCAGTTCCGGCTTATCAAAACCCTGCTGGCTGCGCATCGGGCTCAGGGCGGCAGCGCCATTTTGCTTTCTGCCACGCTGCCGCAAAAACAGCGCGCGGAGCTGCTCGGCGTTTATGCGCCGGAAACGCAAGAGCACGACGCTACTGATTCATCGCACGCATGTGCGCCTTACCCATTGCTATGCCATGCCAGTAGCAACGCCATCGAAGCGCACGCACTTGTGCAAATTCCAGGACTGCTCAAACACTACCGCATGCGCTATTTGAGCGATGTCAATGAGATTGTTCAGCTTATTGTTGAAACCGCGCGAAATGGCCAGTGTGTCGCGTGGATTCGCAATACGGTGGCGGATGCTATGGCGGGTTTCAAGCGCGTGCAGGCGGCGCTTGCTGCGCAAACAGCCGATGCGACGATCCAGATAACGCTCTTCCACGCACGCTTTACTTTTTCCGACCGGATACGCATTGAAAACGAAGTGCTGGCGCGCTTCGGAAAAGCGGCAGATGCCAGCAAGCGCCGTGGCCAGATCGTGATTGCAACGCAAGTGATCGAGCAATCGCTGGATCTAGACTTCGATGAACTAGTGACCGATTTAGCGCCGATAGACTTAATGATTCAGCGCGCCGGACGGCTCAAGCGGCACGTGCGCTGCGCACAGGGGAATGTGCGCACCGACGCGCTGCCGGATGCGCGCGGCCCGGCTGTGCTAACCGTTTTTGGTCCAGACCGATGCATGCACGCGGATGCCGTACCGAAAAATTGGTACACCGCGTTTTCACCCGGTGCTGCGATGGTGTATCCACATCATGGCCAGATTTGGCAGAGCGCGCAGGCGCTGGGCGATGAATTAAACCTAGTCGCCGACGCACGCGCGCCGATTGAAGCGGTGTATGGCAGTGAAAATTGGCCAGAAAATCTAGCGGATGGCAGCTACAACGCCATTGGCAAAGCCTTAGCCGACGCCGGCATGGCGCACGACAACATCGCTAAGGTGTCAGAACCGTTTCAGCGTCTACAAGGCTGGCTGGATGACGAACGCGCACCCACACGCTTGGGCGATCCAACGGTAGAACTGGCGCTGGCGGTGGTGCGCGATGGTCGAATTGAACCTATGGATACCAACGGCAAAAGTTACGCTGAGCGCTGGGCGCTTTCGGTGGTGCGAGTGCGGTTGGATTGGAACGTTGTGCGCGTCAAACAGAGCGACAGCGCACTAGAAGCCAAAGCCAAGGAGCTAGAGGCCACGCCAAATTTGAAATGGCGCAATTTGCTGATTTTAGACGACGTGGTGAACGCTGACGGCAAAGAGTGGCGCGCGGCCACGCAGGGGCTGTCTGTTTATTACAGCAAAATTCGAGGATTAGAGCGAAAAGCATAAATTTTTAGACACTGTCTCAGCTTTTGCGACAACCTTATGCGATAGCGTCATTAACAGGAGCATTAAACCCATGAACCTAATCACCGACGCATGGATTCCCGTGCGCACACGCAGCGGCGCTTTCAAATTGATTTCGCCGCTCGATTTGACGGATGCGAACGACCCAGCGATTCAGCTCGACGCCGTGCGCCCCGATTTCAATGGCGCACTGGCGCAGTTTTTGATCGGCTTGCTTTACACCCTAATGCCGCCGAAAGATGATGAAGTTTGGGAGGACGTGCTGTGCAACCCGCCGCCGCGTGCGGTGCTGGAAGCAGCGTTTTTGAAGGTTAAGGATAGCTTTGAGCTGCTTGCTGATGCGGGGCCTGCTTTTATGCAGGATTTTAGCCCAACTTTGGAAGGTGGGCGAAAACCAAAAAAAGGAAAGCCGAAAGTGATCACAGATACTGAGGATGACGATGAAGGCGAGGCTGAGTTTTCCAAAAACTCAATCCAATCGCTGCTTGTCGAGGCACCATTGGTTAATACGGTGAAGCTAAACAGGGCTCTTTTTTCAAAACCAGTTAATGATTTTGTAGTGCGTGACCTAACCGCCGCGCAGATGCTGTTGTCGCTTCAAATCAATGGACCTGGTCGCGGAACCGGATATTTTAAGGGAATTAGGGGTGATGGCCCGATTACGACGTTACTTTGGCCTGCTTCTAAAACAGATGGCGCGCCCACGTCGCTGTTCGAAAAAATTTG
>JANNYO010000080.1:0-3046 GCA_031410115.1 Rhodanobacteraceae bacterium
GGGGGATTTAGTATTTCCCGCAAAGAGATGACTCAAGCCGTTGGATACGTGCAAGACATTGCAGGCTGTACCGGGCTTTCGTCGAACGCGGTTGTGAATGCGTGGGTTGTCGGCGCAACAGTTCAAGCAAGTGTTGCGAAAGAAAACAAGATTGGTAACAACGGCCGTGATTACGGTGTAGTTCGCGCTACGACGTTCGATGTTCTGGTAAGCACGGCAAATCGGCGTTTGTTAAGACTTCGTGAGTTGCTTCAAGAACGATATGACTCTATTCCGACATGCGCTTTGTTGGATCGCGTATTTTCCCAACCGTCGCAGGGCGATTGGAAGATGTGAATCAGGATAATTTTGGGTTAAATAGATTTATATATTGCCACTCCGCTGTGTGGGCAGGTACAACGACATAATTCCAAAATACTTTCGAGCTTTCACGCTTGCAGAACATTCCTGAAGTAGGGCAACTTGTAATCGTTCGCCAGCGCCCATTTGTGGTGATGGAAATTTTTCCACCCGCTCCTGGGCTAGGAAATAGGCTGGGCCGGGCGCATCATTTGATTAAGCTATCTTCCGTCGAAGACGACGGGCTCGGCGATGAGTTGCAGGTGATTTGGGAGTTAGAGCCTGGAACATCAGTGCATGAAAAGCCCAGACTTCCGGCACCAGATTCTTTTGACGAACCGAAGCGTTTGCAAGCTTTTCTGGACGCAGTTCGCTGGGGGGCGGTATCGCAAGCTGACGATAAAGCCCTGCAATCACCGTTCCGCAGCGGCATCGAAATAGACGAATATCAGCTTGACCCAGTCGTGCGCGCACTGTCAATGCCGAGGGTAAATCTACTGATCGCTGATGATGTTGGTTTGGGGAAGACCATTGAGGCTGGTTTGGTGGTGCAAGAGATGATCCTCAGGCATCGTGTCCGATCAGTCCTAATCGTTTGCCCATCGTCGCTGCAGACTCAGTGGCAGGAAGAAATGCGCGACAAATTCGGCTTGGAGTTCCGAATCATCGACAGCGAAGGCGTCAGCCGACTGCGGCGCGAACGCGGCATTCACGTCAAACCTTGGCAGCACTTTCGTAACCCTCCGCCCACCCCAACTATCGCCGCCAATTCGCATCAAGTAATTTGCTTGCACCCTACCCAAGCAGAGAATTTCGATGAAGCAATCCCCCAACTGGCCCGAATTGCTGCGTGAGTTTGCGCACAGTGGCATCGGCGTTATCGAATTTTGTCGCCTGCATTCGTTGACGCGCTCCGTGTTTTATCAACAGCGCGCACTTGCCCGAACGTTGGCGGCGCCCGAGGGTTTTCGAGTGCTAGTTGCGCCGAAGCAGCGCATTTTTTCAGCCCGCCCGGCACCCGTGAAATCGCTCTCCCTCTGGTGCAGCGACGTGCGGATTGACGTGCCAACCGATTTTGACCCCATGCATTTACGTGCGCTGCTGGCGGTGTTGACATGATGCTCGGGCTGCTGAAGGTTTTCGTGTTTTTGACGGCGGTCGACATGCGTAAAAGTATCGATGCCTTAGCGCTGCTGGTGCAGGGTTCTGGGTTTTCCTGGGCCGACGCATCGGCGCAATCGTTGGGGTTTGTGTTCTTCTCAAAAGACCGCACTAAGCTCAAGCTTTTGGTTTGGGAATCAAACGGATTTTGGCTTTGCTATAAGCGTTTGGAGCAGGGGAAATTTCTGCTTCCAGAGCAATCAAGGTTGAGTTGGCAAGAGCTGATGCTGATGTTGCAGGGTATCGATTTATCACGTCGTCGCTTGGTACCGGTGGTGATTTCAGCGGTGGCATAAAGCGTTGGATGGGGACTCTATTGTGGCTCAATTAGATGCCTCTAAAAAGCCATATTGTAAGCTAGCTAATCAGATAGAATAAGGCGCATCCACCAACTGGATTACCCCTTGGATTTTGCCGCGCTACTTGCTGAGAAAGACGCTTTGATCGCAGCGCAGGCGGGTCAAATCGCAGTGCAGGCGGGTCAGATCGCAGCGCAGGCAGGTCAGATCGCAGCGTTGTCGAGCGACAATACGACGCAGGCAAAGCAACTCAAAATACAGGCATTACTGATTGAAAAGCTGACCCATGAACTGGCTCAGATCAAGCGCGTGATGTTTGGCAGATCCAGCGAAGCGGCAGCACTTTTGGTGGTGCAAAGCGATCTATTTGGCATCGAAACCATTGCGCTTGACGGCCTTGATGCGGCCGCAGTACCCGCCAATACCGCGATGGCGCCGCCTGCGCCCAAAGCGCCCAAAGACCAGCCTAAACGCGCGCTATTGCCGCCAAATTTACCGCGTGAGACCGTCGTTCTTGACTTATCTGACGCGGAAAAAATCGGCCTCGTCTGCATCGGCACCGAGTCCTCAGAACGCCTGCATTATGCGCCTGGCGCGTTCACCGTGATCGTCACCAAGCGCCCCAAATACGCCAAGCCAGGGGCGTCGGAATTGGGCATCCGCGCCGCACCATTACCGCTGTGCGTGCTACCGGGCGGCATGCTGGACGAAAGCGTCATTTCCTATGTTGCGATTGCCAAATTTGCTTACCATCAGCCACTGACGCGCCAGATCGAGATCTTCAAGCGCAGCGGCATTGAGTTCTCTCTGTCGACGCTCTCAGAAAACCTTTTGAACGTCGCCCTGATTTGGTTAGCTCCCTTAGTAAATGCCTTATGGCAACTGCTCAAAACCGGCACCGCCATCCATGTCGATGAAACCGTACTGGCAACGCTACCGCAAAAGGGCGACGCCAAACGCGAGACTAAAAAGACCCGGCTGTGGACTTATTTGGGCCGGGCCAATGACCCGAGCCATCACCATCTTGGGCCACCGATTATTTTGTACCACTACACGCAAAACAAAGCCGGACTTCACGTGCGTGAAGCCCTGGAAAATTGGCCGCAAAATCGCGTCGTGTATTTGCAAGCGGACGCGGCGAGCAACTATGACGCGCTTTTCAAAGAGCAGCCCGACATTCGCGAAGTCGCCTGCTGGGCGCACGCGCGGCGCAAGTTTTATGCGATCGCCGAGCAGAGCAAAGTGCG
>JANNYO010000081.1:0-2876 GCA_031410115.1 Rhodanobacteraceae bacterium
CGCGTACGCCGTTTGCTGCGACACCACCCACGGCGTCTTGGGTGTCAAAAATCCGCTTGGCACATCGCTTTTCAAGGCGCCCACGACACAATCATGTTTGCCCGCCATAACATCCGCCAGTGCCGCGTCCCACTTCATCACTTTGTAGTCAACCGTGTGGCCAGACTCGGCCAAAATAGCAGTCGCAATATCGATCATGATGCCGCGATCGAGCGCGCGCGGGTCATTGTTGACGGGCGACCATTCGTCGGCTCGGATCGAAACCACTTCCGCTCGGGCTTGAGTCGATGACAGGGCTGCGCCGAGTAAACAGCTCACGCTCAAAGCAATCAGGGAATTTCCAAATAGCGATCGTGGTGACATATCAGCGGCTCCATAAAACCCAAAGTAGAGAGAGCCTAGCTGATGCACGACAGTTGTTGGACGCACAAAGCCCGCCCGCATCAATCGTTAACATCTTAATTGGGCTCGCAGCGCTAGGATGGCGGCGGTTAACCGGTGGAGCGCCCAATGGCGGGTTTTGTGGTGGTGATGTGTGGTGTGTCGGGTAAAGACGCGCGCATGGTCGAAATTGTGGTGTCGCGCGCACCCAATTTGAAGTATCAATATCAGCTGGTTCAGGCCTCCAACGCCACGCGCTGTGACATCGCGCTCGTCGACGCGCAAGCACCAACCGCGGCCGCCGAGCTTGACGTGCTACGTCAGCGCTTTGGCAATATCGCTACGGTATTTATTTCCGATGACGGCGCGAAAGGTGACTCCAGTCATCGCATTGCGCGCCGCTCGCTGTTGCTACATATTTTGCGCACACTCGATGGCATCAGTGCCACGCAATTGAAAAGTTTTGTCGCCGCACCCGCAGAACCAGCTCGCCCAGCTGCCGCTGCGCCAAGCGCGCCAAGCCCAATTGCCGCGCCACCGGTGCTGGCACTACCCCGTAAGCTTGAGCCACTTGCCGCACTCGTAGTTGACGACAGCTTGACCGTGCGTACCCAGCTGCAGGGCGCGTTGGATCGTATCGGCGTCAAAGGTGCGCTGGCGGAAAATGGTCAAACCGCGCTTGAGGCGGTGCAAATCAAGCGTTTCGACATCATTTTTCTAGACGTGATCATGCCGGGCATGGACGGCTATGCACTCTGCCGCCAAATCAAAAGTGCGCCGACGACGCGCGCCACGCCGGTGGTGATGCTGACTTCGCGCTCGTCGCCGTTTGATCGCGCGCGCGGCGCGCTGGCCGGCTGCGATACCTATTTGACCAAGCCGATTGATTTGAAATCGTTCTATCGCGCAGTCGACAAAGTTTTACTGAAAGCGTTTAAGGATGATCGCGCGCTGATGACCGAGCGCGGTTACAAATTACTCGCCTTTTAGTTGTTAGCAATTTTGCAGTTTTTAGCAATTTGGTAGTTTTTTCCAATTTTGTAGTTTCATCCAATGTTTGTAGTCTTATCTAATTTTGACCGTTTTCTGGAGTGCATTTAAATGAGTAAGAAAGTATTAGTAGTTGATGATTCACCGGTTGAGTTAGCAAATTTACGCATGCTTTTGCATGACCATGGCTATGACACCGTTACCGCAACCACTGGCCGCGAATGCGTTGACAAAGCGATGAGCGAAATGCCGAATTTAATTCTGCTCGATATCATCATGCCCGACATGGACGGCTACGAAGCCTGCCGACGTTTGCGTGCGGATGCAAAAACAAAACCGATTCCGGTGGTGTTTGTTTCCAGTAAAAATCAAAAAGCAGATCAGCTTTGGGCAACGATGCAGGGCGCAAAAGCGCTGATCGGCAAACCCTATACGCCGGAGCAAATTCTTCAGACCGTGCGCGCGTTTGCATAAAGCCTCGCAAAACGCGAGGTCGCATCGACGACTTAAACTACCCAATCGAAAGACCGCACATGCCTGAAATTGCGCAAGCGTTAAAGCCAAATGCTGAGGTGCACAACAGTACGCACCAAGACGCCCCGCCGACTAATTTGGGCGGCCAGCTGCGCTATAGCTTTCGCCTAACCAGCACGTATCCGCGCTTAGTGCTAGCGCCCGGCGTGATGGGCGAGCTGCACTTTGGCGTGCGCCCGACCTATATTCCGAATTCACCCGGCTGGTTTCGCGGCGTGATGAATCGGCGCGGTGCGCTGGTGCCGATTTTCGATGTCACGCTTTGGTTGGGCCTCGGGCGTGATGAAAGCAAAGATCGGCGTGGCATTTTGCTGTTTGACGGCGCACCCAAAATGGCCGGCATTTGGATTTTAGGCGAGCCTAAATTGGTGACGTTAGTTGAGGATTCCAACGCTGATCGCAGTGATTTCCCGGAAACGCTAATGCCGTATTTGCGCCAAGGCTTTGAGTCCGATGACGGCCCCTGTTTTGAGTTCGATCACGCTGCATGGTTTCGCTTAGCGGGCGGGCGGGCTGTTAGTTAGCTAAGGTTTTTAATAAGTACTTGGGTTCGTCAGATAATTCAACAGCAACGTAATTGTTTAGTCGAAGCGGTCAAACAAAATTCATTCCAAAGTTCACCGATGTTTAGGAGCAGCAGTTTATGGGTCTATTTCGCTCAATTCGTTCTCGCGTGCTGTTCGGCACGTTGGCGCTCGCCATTGTTCCGCTCGTCATTGCCGCACTGATCATCGGTGCGCTCAGCTATCAGTCCGCGAAAAGCTCGGTGCAGCAGCGGGTCACTGCGCAGCTAGATTCCCTGCGCGTGGTGCAAACGCAGCAGGTAAAATCGTATTTTGAGACACTCAAAGAAACCATGCTGGTTACCAGCGCCAATCCAACGGTGCGTGAGGAGTTCAAACGTTTCCGCGATGCCTACCCGAACGTCGGGGCGTCGATTACGGCAACCGTAGATGAGCAAAAAGTTGCCG
>JANNYO010000082.1:0-3328 GCA_031410115.1 Rhodanobacteraceae bacterium
AGACCGGAAAATGTTTGCACTGCAGGGTCACATTTTCGCGCACCCCAGCAATCACTTGTTCATCGCTTGGATTGTCCAAAATATCGGCAATCCAATGCGCGAGCGCCACGGCGTCGGGTTCTTTATAACCTCGCGTGGTGATCGCTGGCGTGCCAAAACGCAAACCCGAGGTAATCGCTGGCGGCCGTGGATCATTCGGCACGGCGTTTTTGTTCACCGTGATGTGCGCGCGCCCTAGCGCTTCTTCGGCATCTTTGCCAGTGACTTCTTTACCCACCATGCTGAGCAAAAACAGATGGTTTTTGGTGCCGCCTGAAACAATCTTAAAGCCGCGTTTCACCAGCACATCCGCCATCGCTTGGGCGTTTTTTATGACCTGCGCTTGATAGGTTTTGAACTCCGGCTCCAGCGCTTCTAAAAACGCCACCGCTTTCGCCGCAATCACATGCATCAACGGGCCACCTTGGGTGCCGGGGAACACCATCGACTGAAACTTCTTTTCAATATCTGGATTGGACTTGCAAATAATGAAGCCACCGCGCGGGCCGCGCAGGGTTTTATGCGTAGTGGACGTCACGACATCGGCAAATGGCACCGGATTTGGATAAACGCCAGCAGCCACCAAACCCGCGACATGCGCCATATCAACAAAAAAATATGCGCCGACACTTTTTGCGATGGCAGCCAAGCGTTCCCAGTCCATAATTTGCGAATACGCAGAAAAACCCGCCACCAGCATTTTTGGCTTGTGCTCTTTTGCTAGGCGCTCAACTTGTTCGTAGTCCAGCATTTCATTTGCGTCCAAACCATATTGCACCGCATTGAAAATCTTGCCGGAAAAGTTCACTTTAGCGCCGTGCGTCAAGTGCCCGCCATGCGCCAAGCTCATCCCCAAAATAGTGTCACCGGGCTTGAGCAGCGCCAAATACACCGCCGCATTCGCCTGCGAACCCGAATGCGGCTGCACGTTTGCGTAGTCGGCACCAAACAATTTTTTCAAGCGCTCAATCGCCAAGCGCTCGGCCACATCGACATGCTCGCAGCCGCCGTAATAGCGTTTTCCCGGATAGCCTTCGGCGTACTTATTGGTCATTTGCGAGCCCTGTGCGGACATCACGCGCGGGCTTGCATAGTTTTCCGAGGCGATCAGTTCGACGTGATCCTCCTGGCGCTGATCTTCCGCGGCAATGGCGGCGGCAAGCTCGGGGTCATAGCCCGCGATCGTCATAGATTTAGCAAACATGGGAAGCACCTTAAATCGAGTTGAAGCCGGCAAGAGTAGCAGCGTTTCAATCGAACTCAGGTCAATGTCAGTTGAAATCTGCCAACCCAAAACTTGCGAATCATCAAGCGAAATCCCGGCATAGACTGGACTTTTCGTGTTTCGCGCCGGAAACTCCGCAAGTTACCTTTCCTTTACAATCTCTAACACCTACTTCTAAGGAGTCAAGCATGCAAACCAAACTCTGTGCCGCCGTATTGGCGGTTTTGGCCTCGGCAAACGCACTCGCAGTATCCAGTATTGAATACAACGGTGGTCTACAGTTCAATTTTTCCAATCCAGGCGCACGCAGCCTGGGCATGGGCGGGGCATATTTAGGCTTTTCTGACGACGCGACTGCGGCTTACACCAACCCTGCGGGCTTGACCGTTTTGACACAGCCGGAAGTGGCCTTAGAAGTGCGCGCAACCTACTACAGCACACCGTTTGTTGCCGGTGGTAGCGCACTCAACAATAGCGTTTTTCAGAGCGAAACGAAGAGCAACACAGTAAACCCGAGCTACTTTGCCTACGTGCTGCCCGGTGATGGTTGGGCGCTCGCTCTATACCGCAACGTCGAGTTAGATTTTCAAAATGAGTTTGTGAAAGGCGCGATCCCGTTTCAATTTCCGGGTGGTCGACCTGGGCGTTTTTTGCGCCCATCCGCCGCGACCATTGACGCTGAAAGTGTGAACTACGGTCTTTCGGGTGCATATGAAGTTAACGATCAATTTTCGGTTGGGTTAAGCGCGGTCTACACCTCGTTTGATCTGACCGCTGGCTCTGCACGTGGCGAAGATGGTTTACCCGTTTTCCTGCAATCTGAGACCGCAGATTTGGGTTCAATGACTTACAACTTAGGCGTGTTTTATAAATTTGACGACAAACTAAGCATTGGTGCAGCGTATCGACGTGGTGCTGAGTTCGATACCGACATAACGGCGATCGACGATGCAGATCGCATTTTTAGGCAAAAGGGTGCGTTTAATATTCCACACCAATTCGGTATCGGTGTTGCCTATCGCGCAACCGATAATTTTGCCCTTGGTTTTGATGCGCATTACGTCGATTACAACACCCTAAGCGAAGATCCAATCCGCGAAGAAACCGATAGCAAAGTGCGTTTTGATTCCGTGGTTGAGCTGCGTTTGGGTGCGGAATACGTTTTTTCCGACTTCAACACCCCCTTCACAGTCCGTGCGGGTGTTTGGCGTGACCCAGATCATCAGTTTGCTTTCGAAGGCACACCGACAACGGAAGTACAGTTCGCCGACGCAATTTTGTTCCCAAAAGGCGAGTCTGAAATGCACTACAGCCTGGGCTTAGGCTGGGCATTTGAGCGCGTACAAATTGACGCCGGTGCGGACTTTTCGAACCCAATCAAAACCTACTCAGTTTCCGGCGTCGTTCGGTTCTAACGCGGATGTCAGATGTGCACCCGCAGCTCGCAAAGGATTCCGTGGTTGTTTGCCAATTGGATTTAAGCGAGCTGCGTTTAATCAATGACACGCGCTTTTTTTGGCTGATATTGGTGCCGCAGCGCGAATCTATCGCCGAGTGGTTTGAATTAAACGCGGAGGATCAGCGCCGTTTGCATGAGGAAACCATGCGTGTGGCCAGTGTTGTAAAAACCCAAACCGGCTGCAACAAGATCAATATCGGCGCGCTCGGCAATGTCGTGCGGCAGTTGCATGTCCACATCATTGCGCGCTATGAGGCCGACGCCTGTTGGCCGCGCCCGGTTTGGGGCAGTGCGATGGAAGCCATGACGGATGCCATGCTCAGCCAGCGTTTGGCAGCGGTGCGCGCTTGGTTTTAAAACGGCGCGTACACAGCCACACGCCATGCGCATCGACACACACAATTTTCAAGCGCGTGCCCGAACGATTGCGAAACACATACGCGCCGCCATCAAATCCATCCCGTCCAAATTGCGTCTGCACCAACACCAATAACCGATCCATGCCACAGCGCAAATCCACCGGCGTCACCGCAAGCCACCAGGCGGTTGACCGAATCATGCGCGCAAACCGCCAAGTAGCTGAGCCAGCCAGTTTGCATCGACAC